>JBQCJC010000288.1:0-10464 GCA_051953135.1 Thermoanaerobaculia bacterium
AGTAATTGCGCGACGTGATGTAGCCGCGCAGCTCGTTCGCCGCTTCCTGATCGGTGATCGTGCGTGACGACGATGGTGGTGGTGCCGCGGGTGGTGGCTCGATGCGAACCGGCGGCGGCGCGATCGTGGTCGTCGTCGGCGGCGGTGTGATGGTGCTCGTCATCGGCGGAATCGCCGTCGCCGTGGGTGGTGCGATCGTCGTTGTCGTCGCGACATCCGGCTCATCGTCCATTCCCTGCGATGAGCTTTGCGCCGGAACATCGAGCACCGTTCCGGCATCACGCGACGAGGTTCCTTCCGCGATCGTTTCCGTCGCGCGCGTCGTAGTGATCTCGCGTCGATCCTCGCCGCCGAACGGAAGTCCTGCGAGCACGAGCCACGCGATCGCCACGATGCCGACGATCACCGCGGGCACGATCCACCACGGCGCACGATGTTTTGTCTTCGCCGGAACTTCTGCCGTTGCCACCGCAACGCGATGTCCGCAACGCGGGCAGAACGCCGCGTCATCAGGCAACGCTGACCTGCACTTCACACACTGACTCATCGATGATTTCGCTTACCAGAACCGTGCCGCGCGTTTTTGTGGCAGCGAGCTGTCAAGCGCTCGTGAAATCGATGCTGGGCGCATTGACGCCTCCGGTGGCACCGCTGAGAATGCCATTCGGTCTGATCAGACAACAAATTAGCGCGCACTCACGCCGCCGGTTCCGGCGAGTCGAACGCAGTTCGCATTGACGAATCACCGAGGAATTGATGACCCGTTTCCGTGCCGCAGCACTCATTCTTTTTGCCTTTCTTTTTCCAGTCGCGGCGCATGCCACGCTGACGGTCACTCCACTCACGTGGAACGTCGTTGGCCTCGACAGCAACGATCCCGCGAACGGCCCGAGAAACTTTCCGGTGGGTGCGCGCGTGTGCAGCAACGTCGCGACCACGCACGTCTCCGCATCCTTCGTCTGGGACTCGGCGAATCCGTTCGTGAATCTGCGCAGCGGATCGCTGTCGACGATCAACATCCCGTCGATCGGCGCCGGCAGTTGCGCCGACGCGTACTTCGAGGTCTCGATCACCACGAACCCTGCCGCATTCGACACGGCGCGCCGTTACCACATCACGGCGACGGACGTCAGCGGTACCGCCTCGACGGCAACGCCGCGCGAGATCTACGTCGAACATCTCATCTCGCAGAACCGCAACTCCATCTCCGATGTGAAGTTCGGCACCAGCATCCCGACGCTCGCATCCGTCCCTCCGGGCGGCGGTTTCAGCATGGTCGTCGGCAACACCTACGTCGTACAGCTCCGCGGCGGCACAGCCACGCAGGGCTACAACCAGTTCGAAGCGTTCATCAACTTCTCCAACACCGTCTTTCAGATTCTATCGGTGCAGACGACGTACTCCGCCAACAACTCGCCGTACGTCAGCAACCCCAGCGACAAGCTCTACGCCGACGCGTGCCAGTGGGACAACGATCCGAACAGCCCGACGTATAGCGAATGCGTCGGCGGCGATTTCAAAACCGGCGGCACGAACGTCGTCACGACCTACACGATCAAAGTCGTCGGTGGCGGCGGAACGTCGGAGACGTTGAACACACTGCTCTACGACTTCTCCGGCAGCAGCTTCCACTACAACGCCGACTACTCCGCGTCCGCGCGCATCGTGAACGTCATCGATCCGACGTCCGCGACGATCTCGAAGAGCTTCAGCCCGACTCCCGCGCCGCTGAACGGCGTCTCCGCGCTGACGTTCACGCTCACGAATCCGAATTCCGGCGCGCTGTCCGGCTACAACTTCGTCGACAACCTCCCGGCGACTCTCATCGTCGCCACGCCGCCGGCCGCATCGACGAGTGGCTGCGGCACGCCGACGCTCACCGCAACCGCCGGCTCGAGCAGCATCTCGTTCAGCAACGGCACACTCGCGGCGAACAGCAACTGCATCGTCACCGTGAACGTCACGCCCACCGCAACAGGCACGCTGAACAACCCCACCGGCAATCTCTTCATCGGCACCACTGATACCGGCGACAACGCATCGGCATCGCTGACCGTCAACACCGCACCACCGCCGGGCACGGGACTCTGCAATCAGCTGCTCGCGCGCTGGAACTTCGAAACCGGAATGAATGTCGCCACTCCGGCGCCGACGACGAACAACGTCGCGACGGCAACGGCGAGCGCAGGCGCCGGATTGAATCCGCAATTCAGCACGACCGACAACACCGTCACGCCGGCCGGTACCGGCTCGTGGCGCTCGAACGGCAGCGTCGCTACTGGCCTGCCGTTCGACACCGCGAACAACGACTATTTCCAGTTCGCGATCGACACCACCGGCCGTTCGGCGCTCACGCTGCAGTTCGATGCGTATCGCACGAACAACGGCCCGCAGGGCGTCGCCGTGTACTGGGGCACGTCGGCAACTCCTCCGGGCACGCAGGCGTTCGCGACCGACGTAGCACTACCTGCAGCCACGACGTGGGTTCCGTTCTCCCAGACCTTCAATACTGGTCTCAATCCTTCCGGCGTCACGTACTTCCGCATCTACGGGTACAACTCGAGCAACGTCAACCCCGGCGCCGATTTCAACCTCGACAACGTACGCTTCACCGGCTGCGCCGCAGCGACGCCGCCGACGATCGCGAAGTCGTTCGCACCCGACCCGATCGCGGTGAACGGCGTCTCGACGCTCACGTTCACGCTGACGAATCCGAACTCCTCGGCGCTCAATGGCGCGGCGTTCACCGACGCGCTGCCGAGCGGCCTGCAGGTCGCGGCGACGCCGGCGGCGAGCACGACGTGCAGCGGTGCGACGTGGGCTCCGGCCGGCGGCGCGACGACGCTCACGTTCAGCGGCGGCGTGATTCCGGCGAGTGGCTCCTGCACCGCGAGCGTGAACGTCACGGCGACGACCGCGGGCGCGCACCAGAACGTCAGCGGTTTCCTGTCGACGACGGAAAGCGGCACGACGACCACGACGATCGCCAGCGACTCGCTCACCGCGGTGCTGCCGCCGTCGATCGACAAGCAGTTCACGCCGAATCCGATCGTCGCGAATGAACCGGCGACGATCGTCTTCACGATCACGAATCCGAATCAGGACAACGCCATCAGCGGCGTTGCGTTCAACGACGTCTTCCCGACATCGCCCGCGAGCATGACCGTGGCAACGGTTCCGAATGCCACGACCACCGGTTGCGGCTCGCCAACGTTCGCACCGGTTGCGAACGCGGGCTCGATCTCGTTCTCCAACGGAACGATCGCGGCCGGCGGCACGTGCATCGTCACCGTGAATGTGCAAGGTCCGACCGCCGGAACGTACGTCAATACGACCGGCGTAGTTTCTCACATCGTCAACGCGCAGACGATCAACGGCAACACGAGCAGCGACACGCTGGTGGTGAATCCGACGACGCCGGGGCTGTCGTTCCGCAAGGAGATCGGCCCGAGCGCGACGGGGCCGTGGTCGTCGTATCTCGCGACGAGCGGGCAGGCGTGGTATCGCTTCATCGTCGAGAACACCGGCGACGTTCCGCTCACCAATCTCACCGTCACCGATAACACCATCAGCCTCGGCGCGTGCGTCTCGTACTTCGCGTCGCTCACGCTGCCCGTGGCCGATGCGAACGATGACGATCACATCGCCACCTGCGTCGCCGGTCCGTTCCAGTACGCCGGACCGACGGTCACGAACACCGCATCGGCGGGCGCGATGGACGGCGCCACACCGGTGAGCTCGAACAACGGCTCTGCGATTTACGCGGTCCCGGCAATCACGCTCGACAAGACCTCGGCGCAAACGAGCTTCACGTTCGCCGGCGACGCCATCAATTACTCGTATCTCGTCACGAACACCGGCGGCGCGATTCTCGAAGGGCCGGTGACGATCGCGGACAACAAAACCACCGTCACGTGTCCGTCGCTGACGACCATCGGCGATCTGGATCTCTTCTTCGATCCGGGCGAGTCGATCACGTGCACCGCGTCGTACATCGTGACCGGCACGGACGTCACGAACGCGCAGGTCACGAACGTCGCCACCGCAACGGTCGACGGCGTGAATTCGAACAGCGACAGCGTCACGGTTCCGCTCTCCGTCTCCGCGGATGTCTCAATCGTCAAGACATTGACCACCGGCGGCCCGTACTCGGCCGGAGACATGATTCAGTACACGCTGCTCATCACGAACGCCGGTCCGTCGGTCGCGACGAACATTCAGGTCACGGACGCGCCGACGAATCTCACGATCGTGAATGTGAGCGGCAGCGGCTGCGTCGCGCTGCCCTGCACCATACCCTCTCTCGCTCTCACGAGCACCAGCATCACCGTGACGGCGACGATCAATGGCGCGGGCGCGTTCGACAACTCCGCGACCGTGACGGCGACGCAGCCGGATCCGAATCCGGGCAATAACACCGACAACACCGGCAACAGCGGCACGGCCAGCGCGTCCGCCGATGTGCGGATCGTCAAGACGTTGATCACTTCGCCGCCGTTCACGGCGGGGCAGTCGGTTCAATACACGCTGTTCGTCGCGAACGACGGTCCGTCGCCGGCAACGTCGATTCAGGTGACGGACACGCCGTCGAATCTCACGATCACGAACGTGAGCGGCGGCGGCTGTGCGGCATTACCCTGCACGATCCCGTCGCTTGCATCCGGTGCGAATACGACGATCACCGTGACGGCGACGATCGATGTTGCCGGCGTGTTCAACAACAGCGCCACCGCGATGCCGGTGGAATCAGATCCGAACCTCGGGAACAATCTCGACAACACCGGCAACAGCGGCACGGCCACGGCATCCGCGGACGTGTCGATCGTCAAGACGTTGACCACCGCCGGACCGTTCAACGCGGGGCAGTCGATTCAGTACACGCTGCTGATCGCGAACGCTGGACCGTCGACCGCGACGTCGATTCAGGTGACGGACACGCCGTCGAATCTCACGATCACGAACGTCACGGGCAGCGGTTGCGCGGCACTGCCGTGCACGATCGCGTCGCTGGCTTCCGGTGCGAACACGAGCATCACCGTAACCGCGACGATCGATGCGGCAGGCGCGTTCGACAACAGCGCCACGGCGATGCCGGCGGAATCGGATCCGAATCTCACGAACAACACCGACAACACGGGCAACAACGGCGCGGCGTCCACGTCGGCCGATGTGTCCCTGGTCAAGACGTTGATCACCTCACCGTCCTTCACGATTGGCCAGTCGATTCAGTACACGCTGCTCATCGCGAACGCCGGACCGTCGACCGCGACATCGATTCAGGTGACGGACACGCCGTCGAATCTCACGATCACGAACGTGACCGGCAGCGGTTGCGCGGCACTGCCGTGCACGATCGCGTCGCTGGCTTCCGGTGCGAACACGAGCATCACCGTGACCGCGACGATCGATGCGGCAGGCGCGTTCGACAACAGCGCCACCGCGATGCCGGCCGAGTCCGATCCGAATCTCACGAACAACACCGACAACACGGGCAACAACGGCACGGCCGCGGCGTCCGCCGATCTGTCGATCGTCAAGACGTTGATCACTTCGGGGCCGTTCACGGTCGGGCAGTCGATTCAGTACACGCTGCTCATCGCGAACGCCGGACCGTCGGCGGCGACGTCGATTCAGGTGACCGATACGCCGACGAATCTCACGATCACGAACGTGACCGGCAGCGGTTGCGCGGCACTGCCGTGCACGATCGCGTCACTGGCGTCCGGTGCGAACACGAGCATCACTGTCACGGCCACGATCGACGCCGTCGGCGCGTTCGACAACAGCGCCACGGTCTCGGCGACGGAGCCGGATCCCAATCCAGGCGACAACACGGACAACACCGGCAACGGCGGCACGGCCGCGGCGTCGGCGGATGTGTCGTTGGTCAAGACGTTGATCATTTCAGGACCGTTCACGGCGGGGCAGTCGATTCAGTACACGCTGCTCATCGCGAACGCCGGACCTTCGACCGCGACGTCGATTCAGGTCACGGACACGCCGACGAATCTGACGATCACGAACGTCACGGGCAGCGGTTGTTCTGCGCTGCCGTGCACGATTCCGTCGCTTGCCTCGGGCGCGAACACGAGCATCACTGTGACCGCGACGATCGATGTGGCGGGTGCGTTCGATAACACCGCCACCGCGATGCCGGCCGAATCCGATCCGAACCTCGGCGACAACACCGACAACACGGGCAACAACGGCACGGCCGCACCCGCGGCAGATGTCTCGCTGCTGAAGACGCTTGATACGGCCGGACCGTTCAGCATCGGCCAGACGATTCAGTACACGCTGCTCATCGCAAACGCGGGTCCTTCGACCGCGACGTCGATTCAGGTCACGGACACGCCGACGAATCTCACGATCACCGGCGTGACCGGTAGCGGTTGCGTGGCGCTGCCGTGCACGATCGCGTCGCTGGCTTCTGGTGCTAACACGAGCATCACCGTCACCGCGACGATCGATTCCGTTGGCGCGTTCGACAACAGCGCCACCGCGATGCCGGCCGAATCCGATCCGAACCTCGGCAACAACACCGACAACACGGGCAACAACGGCATCACCGGCGCATCCGCGGATGTGTCGTTGGTCAAGACGTTGATCACCTCGCCGCCGTTCATTCCGGCGCAGACGATTCAGTACACGCTGCTCATCGCGAACGCGGGTCCGTCGACGGCGACGTCGATTCAAGTGACGGATACGCCGACGAACCTGACGATTACCGGCGTGACCGGCAGCGGGTGCGTGGCACTGCCGTGCACGATCGCGTCGCTCGCATCGGGCGCGAACACGACCATCACCGTGACCGCGACGATCGATGCGGCCGGCGCGTTCGACAACAGCGCCACGGCGACCGCAACCGAGCCGGATCCAAATCCGGGCAACAACACCGACAACACCGGCAACAACGGCACGGCGGCCGTGTCCGCGGACGTGTCATTGGTCAAGACGTTGATCACTTCGTCGCCGTTCACCGCGGGGCAATCGATTCAGTACACGCTGCTGATCGCGAACGCGGGACCGTCGACGGCGACGTCGATTCAAGTGACGGATACGCCGACCAACCTCACGATCACCGGCGTGACCGGCAGTGGTTGCGTGGCCCTGCCGTGCACGATTCCATCACTCGCATCGGGAGCGAACACGAGCATCACCGTGACCGCGACGATCGATGCGGCCGGCGCGTTCGACAACGGCGCGACGGCGATGCCCGCGGAATCGGATCCGAACCTCGGCAACAACACCGACAACACGGGCAACAACGGTACGGCCGCCGCGTCAGCCGATGTCTCGTTGGTCAAGACGTTGATCACTTCGTCGCCGTATGCCGTCGGCCAGTCGATTCAGTACACGCTGCTCATCGCGAACGCGGGTCCATCGACGGCCACGTCGATTCAGGTGACCGATACGCCGACCAACCTCACGATCACGAACGTCACGGGCAGCGGCTGCGCCGCACTCCCGTGCACGATCGCGTCGCTCGCATCGGGCGCGAACACGACCATCACCGTGACCGCGACGATCGATGCCTCCGGCGCGTTCGACAACAGCGCGACGGCGATGCCCGCGGAATCGGATCCGAACCTCGGCAACAACACCGACAACACGGGCAACAACGGTACGGCCGGAGCATCAGCCGATGTCTCGTTGGTCAAGATGTTGATCACTTCGTCGCCGTATACGGTTGGCCAGTCGATTCAGTACACGCTGCTCATCGCGAACGCGGGTCCGTCGACGGCCACGTCGATTCAAGTGACGGATACGCCGACGAACCTCACGATCACAAGCGTGACGGGCAGCGGCTGCGCGGCACTGCCGTGCACGATCGCGTCGCTCGCATCGGGTGCGAACACGACCATCACCGTGACCGCGACGATCAACGCCGCGGGTGCGTTCGACAACAGCGCCACTGCCACGCCGTCGGAAACAGATCCGAACCCGACCGACAACACCGACAGCAGCGGCAACAACGGTACGGCCGGAGCTTCGGCCGATGTGTCGATAGTCAAGACATTGATCACCGCGCCGCCGTTCAATGCCGGCCAGTCGATTCAATACACGCTGGTCGTCGCGAACGCAGGCCCGTCGCCCGCGACGAGCATTCAGGTCACGGACACGCCGACGAACCTCACGATCACAAGCGTGACGGGCAGCGGCTGTTCCGCACTGCCGTGCACGATCCCGTCGCTCGCATCGGGCGCGAACACAACCATCACCGTTACCGCGACGATCAACGCCGCGGGCGCGTTCGACAACAGCGCCACGGCGACGGCGACTGAATCCGATCCCAATCCGACGGACAACACCGACAGCAGCGGCAACGGCGGCACGGCCGGATCATCGGCCGATGTCTCGTTGGTCAAGACATTGATCACCGCATCGCCGTACACGCCGAACCAGTCCATTCAGTACACGCTGCTCATCGCGAACGCGGGTCCGTCGGTGGCCACGAGCATCGTCGTCACCGACACGCCGACGAATCTCACGATCACGAATGTGACGGGCAGCGGTTGTACGGCATTGCCTTGCACGATCCCGTCGCGCGCTGTCGGCGCGAACACGACCATCACCGTCACGGCCACGATCATCGCCGCGGGATCGTTCGACAACGTGGCTACCGCCACGGCGGCCGAGCCGGATCCGAACACGAACAACAACACCGACAACGTCGGAAACAACGGCTTCGCCGACCCGGTCGCGGATGTGTCGATGGTCAAGACATTGATCACCGCGCCGCCGTTCAACGCCGGACAGTCGATTCAGTACTCGCTGGTCATCGCAAATGCCGGACCGTCGACGGCGACGAACATCTTCGTCACCGACACGCCGACCAATCTCACGATCACGAACGTCACCGGTAGCGGTTGCTCCGCACTGCCGTGCACGATCGCGTCACTCGCATCGGGCGCGAACACGAGCATCACCGTCACCGCGACGATCGACGCAGCCGGCGGCTTCGACAACAGCGCCACCGCGATGCCGAAGGAATCGGATCCGAATCCGACGGACAACACGGACAGCAGCGGCAACAACGGCACGACCGCGAATTCGGCGGACGTGTCGATCGTCAAGACGTTGACCACCGTCGGACCGTTCAGCGCGGGCCAGTCGATTCAGTACACGCTGGTCATCGCAAATGCGGGTCCGTCGAACGCAACGACCATTCAGGTCACCGATACGCCGGCGAATCTGACGATCACGAATGTGAGCGGCAGCGGCTGTTCGGCTCTGCCGTGCACGATCGCATCGCTCGCATCGGGCGCGAACACGATCATCAACGTGACGGCGACGATCATCGCCAGCGGCGCCTTCGAGAACGGTGCGTCGGTCACGGCGTCGGAACCCGATCCGAATCTGAACAACAACTCCGATCTCACCGGCAACGGCGGCAACACGAACGCGTCGGCCGCGGATCTCATGGTGGTGAAGACGTCGTCGGTGCCGCTGGTGCAGGTCAGCGATACGCTGACGTACACGATCGTCGTGACGAACAACGGTCCGAGCACCGCGACGAATGTCGTCGTCACCGATCCGCTGCCGGCGAACTTCCATCTCACGTCGGCGACGTCGACGCAGGGAAGCTGCAGCGGCACGACGACGGTGACGTGCAACGCCGGCACGCTCGCCAACGGCGCGCAGGTGACGATCACGATTCTGGGCACGGTCACCGGCACCGGCTCGCTCGCGAACACCGCTAGCGCGTCGGCAACCGAAACGGATCCACTGCCGAACAACAATTCGTCGACGTCGTCTGTCGCGGTGGGTGGCAACATTCCGACCGTGAGCGAGTGGGGACTCATCGCGATGATGGCGATGCTCGCACTCGCCGCACTCGTGGTGATGAAGCGCTAATTTCTCAGGACGCCGGCGCGAGAACCTTCGCGCCGGCGTTCTTTACGCGGCGTCGCTTCACACCCGCTTCGAGCGGCGCGAGCTCTTCGCGAATCGTCAGTCGCGGCGCAACGCAGTCGTACTGCTGCGCGGTCTCGATCATGATGAGACGCACGGCGTCGATCACTTCGCTCGATTCGCCGTGGATCTTCAATCGCACGTCGAGCTCACCAGGCGCGTGTTGCGTGATCTGGTAATCGTCGATGCGTTCGTGCGCGAGGAGAATCACGCGTCGAAGCGTGTCGGGGAAAATCGGTCGCAGCGTTCCGTCGATGCCGATGAATGAGCACACGTCGTCACTGCGTCCTTCGATGCGCTCGATGACACGAAACGCGGAGCCGCATGCACACGCGTCGTTCGAGAGCGTGAGCAGATCGTTGAGGCGATAGCGGATGATCGGCTGCGTCGTGCGATGCAGGTCGGTGACGATCGGGATGATGCGTCCTTCGCCGGCGTCTTCGCATTGCACGGCAACGAGATCTTCCTGCATGTGGATCGAGCCGCGCTCGCAACTCACGCCGAGCAATCCTTCGGTGCATTGGTAAACCTGATGGATGATCACGCCGA
>JBQCJC010000289.1:0-18566 GCA_051953135.1 Thermoanaerobaculia bacterium
CTCCACTGATTACCGCTTCACGATCTCAATCCCCGTGTAGTAGTGCCGCAGGATGCGATCGAACGTCCATCCGCGGAACGCCGCACCGTACGCGCCGACCTGACACATTCCCGTGCCGTGTCCCCACCCTTTGCCGAAGAACGTGTAGCGATCCATGCCGTCCGGGTCTTTCGTCTTGTCGTAGACGAAGAGATTGTCCGGAACATTCAACGACCAGCGCACCGGCAAGCCTTTGAGCGTGAACGTGCGTCCGCCTTCGGCCGTGACTTCGAGCTCCGCAACGCGCTTCGATGCATCGATCACCGTCGGGCGAATGTCGATGAGTTGCGTGATCGGATTACGGCGATTGATCGACTGCACCAATTCATCCGCGCGATAGCTGCGCGTCCAGTTCGAGAAACTCGATGTGCGATCGAACGCGGCGCCGTCGTAATTCGCCTGCACGATCGCCGCGACCACTTTCTTCTCCGCGCCGATGATCATCGTCGCGCGATCGCCGATCAGCACCGGCACGTTTGCGTACTCCTGCAATCGATCCGCGACGCGGCGAAAAATCGGAATGCCCGCGGGCAGCGTGTATGACGTCACCTCGCCTTTGTTCTTCAGCGAGACTTTACGCCCGTCGATCGAGAGAATCTTTCCCTCGGCATCGCGCACGAGGTTGTGCTCGCGAATCCATGCGCCTAACAACGCATAAAGCTCTTCGCGCGGAATGGCCTGATCGAGCGCCGCGCGATCGATGTACTGCGCCGGATTGATCCCGTACTTGATCAGAAACGCCGCGGCGGTATGCGCGGTGTCTTCGGGATTCGTCGATTGCGGGAAGAAGTACTTGCGATCTTCCGCCATCGTCAGCGCGCGGCCTTTATTCTCGAGCGCCATCATCACGGAGAGATACGCGAGCACATCGCCGCGACGCGAGGACGCGGGCATCGGCTGCGGCGATTCCATCCATCCGGCGAAGCGCATCGCCGCCGTGACGGCATTCGCGACATCCCGCGCGGACCACGACGAACCACTTTCCGAAACGCCGGTGAGCGCGGCAAAGAGTCGCGCATTGAGTTGTTGCTCGGTGAGCAATCCCGAATCGGCGCGCCCCGCAATCGAGGTCATCTCGAGCTCGACGCAGTCCACGCGCTTGAGATACGGCTCGTTGCGTCCGGGAAACATCGTCGAGACATCACTCGTCTCGCCGCCGCACGTGGCCGAGTACAACGCGTCGATGAGTTTTCCGTCATACGTCATCACGAGTCCCGCGGTCTCGCGCACCGCGCGCGTCGACATCTCGTGCTCGCCGCCGAATCCTTTGTACGCCTGACACGCGGGACCCGGACAGATGTCGTACCCCTCGGTCTCGAACTGTCCCATGTTGCGCAGCGCATACGTTCGCGCGGCGACGGCCTGCGCTTTCAGCGCTTCGACTTCGTCGTAAATCGTCGGTCCCATTTCCGCGGGGACGACGCCGAGGAGATAGTCCTCGAGGTTGAGTTCATTGATGACGTTGAGCAACCCGCGCGGATTCACGAAGAGTCGCGCCGATGTGCGATACGGCTGCTTGTCGAGCGTGAGCGTGTCGCCGCTCAACGGCGCGATGCGAATGAATGCACCGTCCAGCGTGTAGCGATCGCCTTCGTCATCGACGATCACGATGCGCTTCTCGAACGCCTGTGCCGCGGGACGACGCACGACCATCAAGTCTTTGCCGTACCCGCGATCAATGAGCTTCGAGCGCGTCGGCGCGGCTTCATCGGAGCTCGCGAAATCACCCGCGAGAATTTTGTACATGCCGCTCGCGGGATCGAACGTCATGTCCGCGCGCAGTCCTGTTTCGCTGCGCACTTTTTCGACGACGCCCTGCGCTGACGATTGATCGGAGATCGCGGCCATTTGCACCGCGTATCGCACGCTCGCATTTGCGAGTGGCGCCTGCGCGGTAAATCCGCGCTTGAGCGTCGATGCGCCTTTGTCCGTGACGATGTAGTAGCCATCGCTGGTGCGCGGAAACACGACCGTCGGTTGATCGACGAGCAACCCAACGCGAATGCGCGGCTCGACGATCGCGGCCGGTCCGGTCGTCACCGGCGTGAGCGCGTTCTGCGAACGCGCAGGTGCCTGCGGCGTTTGCTGAGGAATCGATGGCGTGCTCGAGGTCGGAGCGGACGGATTCGATGCGCACGCGACGGCGAAAAGAGAGAACGAGAGAACGGATGCTAAACGGCGCATGGCGTACCCCACAGCAAAACAAACGCCGCAAAAAAAACGCCCCCGCGCAGCGCGGGGGCGTTTTGATTACGACGGTCAAATCAACTACGGAAGAATCAGACGAATCACGACGCGACGGTTGCGCAGGCGGCCTTCCGCCGTCGTGTTATCGCCGATCGCCTCGGTCGTACCGCGACCTTCGACCGTGATGCGCGACGGATCGATTCCGTGGCGGCTCACGAGGTAGTCGCGCACGGCCTCGGCACGGCGGCGATCGAGATCGCGATTGGTACCGGTGTTCTCCCGATCATCCGTGTAGCCGATGACCAGAGCGGTCGCGGTCGGCTCCTGCTTCATGCGCAGCGCCACTTCGTCAAGGATTGCCTTGGCGATGTTCGTGAGGCGCGCCGAGCCCGGCTCGAAGTGAATCTCGTCCGTACGGATGTTCTGCGGCGTCGGCGGCGGAGCCACCGGCGGCTCGGGCGGCGCAACCGGCGCCGGCTCGGGCGGAGCCGGAGGCGGCGGGACCGGAGCCGGCGGTGCCGGCGGCGGAGGCGCAACCGCTGCGAACGCAAGCGGCGAGAACGTCAGACCGACGAGACCCGAGAGTCCGCAGTCATCGAGCTCCGTGAAACGGCACTCGTCGTTGTCATCGAAGAATTTCGCGACGTTCCAACGCGCGCCAGCATTCAGTGCCCAGCCGCTGGTGCCGAACCAGTGACGCAGGCCGCTGACGAGGAAGATCGGCGAATCCGGCGCGCGATCGCCACCGGTGTACCAGATCGTGTTGACTTCATTGATCCAGTTCGTCGTTCCGAACAGGCCGATCGGCGTGTTCAGACCGGCGTCGAGACGAATCTCATTCGGGATCGAGATGTCGCTCGTGCCGAGGACGACGTTGTCGTTGTCGCGATCACCGCGCATGACGTACTTCAGGGCGAGAGAGCCCATTCCATGCGTCAGGTGCGCACCGATGCCGAAGTCCGACGAACCGGTCGCGATGCCGCTGTCGTCATCGCCGGTCGGCAGATCGACGAACGCCGACAATGCGAAACGCGTCGGCGCATCGTTCGGCGTGAGGCCGAGTTTCGTGGCGAGACGGACATTGCCCAATCCCGTCTCGGTGAACTCACCCTCATGCAGAAATCCGTTGATGAAACCAACGCGATCGCCGCCATTGCTGACGATACGATCCCAGGGAACCATGGCGCTGATTTCCCAACGGTCGGTGATGCCGACACCGATCGACCCGCTCAACCGATAAAGGTCGTAGCTCAGGTCGTCATACTCACGCGCCGATGGCGGCGCAAAATCCTGGGCTTCACCTGCGCTGAGGTCGTAGTCGTTGAAATAAACGCCAAACGACCACTGGCCTCGCCGCAGCGTATCAGCCGTCACGGTCTCGAACAGACCCGTTTGTCCCGACGATGTCGGCGCAAAGAAACGAATCTGGTCGTCTCGCGAAATGTCGACCGTCGCATCCTGGGCGAGGATGGGTACGGCGACCAAGAAACACAGCAGGGGAAACAGCAGTCGATACTTGCTACGCAACAAGATCACACCTCCTAAACTGCTTCGCACGGTCACGGTCCGCAGCTATACAATGCCCGCGCCGCTACAAAACGTGTGCCAGAGCGATTGAGAGTCTTTGTTGTAAAGACTTCAAGTACTTGACTTTACCATAGGTTGAGGCGGGCGATTTTCTCCACGCCCTCCGGAAGAGGACCTGAACCTTCATGCGGAAAAGCGTTTTCACCCTCATTGTGTCGGCAATTCTTACGTCTGCACCGTACATTAATGCTCAGCAGACTGAACAGCAACCCCCACAACCACCTCCGGTGACGACGACTACGCAAAGTACGGATCCCAGAGCGCAGACAGACGCACCGAAACCCGATACGCCGCCGGCTCCCGCACCACCCGCTTCCGATTCACAAACGCCTCCCGCGCCGGCACCAGAAACACAAACACCGCCTCCACCGCCCGCGCCCGAAACACAGACGCCACCAGCACCGCTGGCGCCGTCTACGACAACACCACCCGAAGGTCAGGTCGCGACCAGCGCAGGACAACCGAATGTTTTGTCGGATGCCGCGAGCGGCGCATACGAGCGACGCGAATCGCTGCCGAACGTGAATATCTATTTGCCGGAAGGACAGGCATCCGTTCGTCTGCGCAAATTGATTCGCAATGTGTTGTTCGAATCGCAGATCGATTACGAATTCATCAACGGCGATATCTCGACGTTTCTCCGCTACAAGTACTACGCGCGCAATTACACCTACCGCATTGGCGTCTTCGATTCGATCGAGTTCCCCGATTTAGGCTCGTCGAGCGATGAAGAATTCGAGCGCGTACGCGGTGGCTTGTTCCTGGTGTCGATTCCAAAGGATTACAACCATCGCTACTTTTTTCTCGCGCAGGACGATCAGCTTACGTTCGGCGATCTGACGCGCCCCGACAATCGGACGAGCAACATTTACGCGAAGGTCGGCTACCAGTACGGGACGCAATTTGACGAGCGCATGAACTCGATCGTCGGCGAACAACGCGGCCGCATTACACCGGTATTGACCGCGTTCCGCGATATCGGTCCTCAGAAAACAGGATTCGCGGCGGCCATTACTCAAGCAGCGAATATCTGGTCTGCAGATTACAAGTACACGAAATTCGAAGCCGAAGGATTGCGCCGCTTCGATGTGTCGTCGACATCATTCGTGTTTTCTCGCTTGCACGTCGGCTCGTTCCTCAAGCGCGAGCAGATGGCGAACCGCGATTCGCGTTGCGACACGTTCGAAAACGGAGATCCGGTCATTGAGGATCTCAATGGCGACGGCGAAGTCAGTAAGGAAGAACAGTTCACGAACTGGGAGTGCTACGCGATTCCTCAATACGAGCTCTTCCGTCTCGGCGGCCGCGAAGCATTGAAGTCCATTCGCTCTAACGACGGCGCCCTCGGCACGCACGAAGTGCATCTCACCAACGAACTGTTCGTGCCGGTGTTCCGCAACAAGGATTACCGCATCGGCGCCGTGCACTGGAACACGCTCTACGGAATCGGCTATCTCGGCGCTGGCGTCGCGGGCTTCACCACGAATCAACTCACGGACACGAAGCGCATCGTCGTCGACGCAGGTATCGGCACCGAGTCCGCCATCACCTATCGCGATTGGGATGTTTATCTCAGTGTGATCTACGCGCACCCAATTAGAAAACCGGATGACGTGGATAAGAACAACGGATTCCGGTTCTCGATCAGAACCGTGCGCTAAACAAAACGACCCGGCTACACGCCGGGTCGTTTCATCTTGCGCGTAAAACCTCATTCGCCGCGTCAGGCGGGTAGCTGCGCAAGCGCGTGCTTCGCGATCGTAGCGTTGTTACCAACCCGCCAGTGCTCGTGCACCAAAACACGATCAGCACGTGCAGGATCAACAAGGAGCGCAAACGCAGCTTCCCTTATGGGCGACGGCCTAACGAGTCACTCTGAGCTCGTGGTCCACGGCTCACGCAGCACATAGCTCTCTTAAAACGCGTGCGTGGAAGCGTGTGAGCCAACCAGCCTCACATTGCGCTGTTGCGCCGCGCAGGCGAACATCCGGCTTCCCTCATTACGTATGACGCGCGGCGGCTGCGCGAAGCGTGCCCGACCGCTGGCCACACGCGCCGAGCGCCGCAATTCAAAAGAGCATGCAACCATGAACGTCGTCGTCGACCGCGCATCCTCCCAAAAACAAAACGACCCGGCTACGCGCCGGGTCGTTTCGTTTTGACCGTTCGTTTGTGTAGGAGGTTGTAGTGATCAGTACTTGTCGAGGTTCATCTCGACGGCGCGGACGCCATCGATCGAGCGAAGTACCTGCGCCGCCACGTCTTTCTGCAGTTCGTGTGCAACGGTTCCGGCGACGTGAACGACGCCTTTGTCTGCACTGACGCGGAAGCGGCATCCGTCGAGCGAACGATGAATCGTGAGCTCGCGTTCGGCAGCGCGAGCGATCACGGAATCATCGTGCTCGACAATCTGAATCAGGTTGGCCACGCGCGTATACCCGAGCGTGTTTGCGTAATTGCTGAGTGCCTCGGCATTCGCACGCTCCGGCGTGCGGCCGCGAAGAATGACGACCCCGGCCAGTTCGTAAACCTGCAAGCGGTCCACGCTTACGCCGGAATTGCGGAATTGATTGGTGAGGTCTTTCGCCTGCGGGGTCGCGGCGATCGCAGCCGGCGTAATGGCGAGGAGAATCGCTGCAATGGCTACGGCTTTGAGGATCGTTCGCATGATGTTATTTGCTGTCTCCTGACCACAGAGATAGCACCCCTCGTGCCACTTTGACTTGTACTGGTTGGCGAACAGTTTAGCGCAAGTCGTGCGCAATTCTTACGCGAGATTTTGCGGACTCATCCAACTGCACCATCGCGGGCTGTTCGAGATCGTACGGATCCGCGGCGTGATGATGCCGGTAAACGCGCCACAGCAAAGCAATTGCGAGCACGATCAAAACGACGAGTCCGGCCATTGCGGCGATTCTGCGCATGATGCCAGCGGGCGGAGCAATTCCTCTGCCGACACAAACTACAATCCCCGCCCATGTCCCGTATCCAGGTACTTCCGTCGGATCTCGTGAATCAGATCGCGGCGGGAGAGGTGGTCGAGCGTCCCGCGTCCGTCGTGAAGGAGCTCGTCGAAAATTCGATCGATGCCGGCGCGACGACGATCGACATCCTGCTGGAAAACGGCGGACGGAAACTCATCGAGATTCGCGACAACGGCATCGGCATGTCCGAGGAGGATGCGCTGCTGGCAATCGAGCGTCACGCGACGTCGAAGATTCGCGATTTCGACGATCTCACTCGCGTCCGCACCCTCGGCTTTCGCGGCGAAGCATTGCCGTCGATCGCATCGGTCTCGCGATTCACACTGACGACGACCGATAGCGATTCCGGCGCCGCCATCGAACTGACGATCGATCCGCTCACGGGTCAGCGCACCGTGCGCCCCGCGGCGCGAGATCGCGGAACGACGATTCGCGTCGGCGAGTTGTTCGAAAACGTTCCGGCGCGACGCAAGTTTTTACGCAGCGCCGATGCGGAGTTTCGCGCGATCGTGTCGATCGTGTCGTCGTACGCGCTGCCGTTGCCGTCGCGCGCATTTCGCGTGGAGCACAACGGTCGCGTCGTGCTCGACTTGCCGCCCGTGCCGACCGGCCGCGAGCGCGTGTTGCAGATCCTCGGCAATGACGCGCGTGAGCATCTCGCGGATATTGATGCCACGATCGGCAACGTTCGATCCGCGGGCTTCGTCACGCGCGGACTGCGGTACGGCAGCCGTCGCAATCAGTTCTTCTTCGTCAACGGGCGTCTCGTGAAGGATCGCGTGCTCACGCATGCGGCGAATCGCGCGTCCGAGGCATTTGATGCGGATGGGCATCCCGGCATCGTGTTGTTCATCGACATCCCGCCGGAGCAAGTCGACGTCAACGTGCATCCCGCGAAAACTGAAGTGCGCTTTCGCGATTCATCGCAAATGCACGTTGTGGTGGAGCAGGGAATCAAGAGAGCACTCGGCGGCGCGGAAGAAGGTTCTTCGCTGATTCGCGAGAACACATCACCACTGAACGATCCCGACTTCGCGCAGCGTCCTGCAACGCAGCCGATGTTCACGCCGCAGCGTTTCGATCGCGGTCCAGGCTGGAGCCCATCGTTCACGCCGCTTTTTCAAAAAGAATCCGTCGTCCAGCCGCCACTCGCAAATCAGAGTGCGCCGCTCGCGGCGATGGTTGAAGAAGAGCCGGCACCGCAACTCGGCGATTTGCAGGGCCGCGTCATCGGTCAATACCGCATGAGCTACATTCTGATCGACACGCCCGGCGGCTTGCGCCTCGTCGATCAGCACGTCGCCCACGAACGCGTGCTCTACGATCAGTATCTGCGTCGCATCGAAGCACGCGATCCGGTTTCGCAGCGATTGCTCACACCGATCCTCTACGAAACCGGCGCAACGGAATGCGCGGTGCTCGAATCGCACGTCGAAGAATTGCGCGGCGTTGGCTTCGAGATCGAGCGCTTCTCCGGCAATGCATTCGCGATCTCCGCGGTGCCGCCGGAGTTGTTGCGACATGACATCGATACCTTCCTGTGCAAGCTGATTGACGCGTCTCTCGAAGAGAAATCGAGTCACGTCTCACAAGTCCGCGATCGCATCGCCGCTTCGCTGGCGTGTCAGGCCGCGATCAAAGTGCATCGGCCGCTCGGCGGTGACGAGATGGCGAAGCTCGTCGCGCAACTGCTCGATTCATCGAACCCGTACGCGTGTCCGCACGGGCGCCCGATCATCGTCGACATCCGCCACATCGATATCGAGCGTCACTTCCACCGCAAGTAGAAGTCCTCGGACTTCCCAGGCGGCGCTCCGAGAATTTCTCGCATGAACTTCTTCGGACGCATCGCCCCTCGCCTTCTCGGGAAACGTGGTGAGCTTCGTGCGGCGTGGTATTACCTCGTGCGCGGCTACAAGATCGTCGCGCGCAACGCGCGCTGTTCACTCGGCGAAATCGATCTCGTTCTGAAGCGCGGCGCGACGCTCGTCATCGCCGAAGTGAAAACGCGGCAGACGCATTCAGCAGGCGAAGGCTACGAAGCCGTTGATCGCAGGAAACGCGAACGCCTCGTGCGCATCGGCGATCGTTACGCGGCGAAGTTCCCGAACGCACAACTGCGCTACGACGTGATGTCGTTGTTCTGGACCGGCTGGCGATTTCAGATCACGCACTTCCAGAACGCGTTTCAACCAGTTGCCGATCCGTTTCGTCCGTGGGTATGGCGAGCATGAGTTCCATGCAAACGACATCAACTCCGCATCCGCACTTCCGCATCGAGGCGATGCCGTCCATGTGGCCACGCTTTCATAAACGCGCGCCACATCACCTTGGTGTTCACCTGCATCGCCACATCGAACTCCGAGGCTTCCTGTCGATTCACGCGCGCCTCAGCGATGCGCGGCGCATCCGGGTACTTCGCGATGTAATCGTCCCACGCGACAACGCTTCCGATCTCCCACGCGTGATCGAAATCGCCCTCGACGATCGCGCGACGTGCGAGCGCGCGACGCTCTTCCGCACCTTCGAGCCATTCGATCCGCGCTCGCGCAAACGACTCGAACAAACCTTGTGGGTGATTCAGCAGGAACAAGCCCCACGACGCGATCGTGTCGCCGCTGCGCGCTTCCTCGTACGCGAGCGTTTCTCGCAGATGATTCTCCGCCGCGCCACTGCGCCGGCCATCCGGAAACTCATCGAGATACGCCTGCCACGCTGCGGGACTCTTCGCTTCGATCGCGACGTGATACGCGGTCTCCTCGCGCACGCGCGCGGCTTCGAGACGCTCCATCGCCGCAAGCGCATGCCGATCATCACGCCACGTCTCGAGGTAATCCTCCCACGCGGCCTCGGTATCGATCGCCGACGCGGTATCGAACGCGAGCCGCTCCGCAATCGCACGCTCCGCTTCCTCGACGTGGTGCGCAGGAAACTTCGCGCGGAACTCGCGATACGCGTTGTACGTATCCGCTGCAAGCGCCGCGGACCACGCTTCGTTCGCGAGCATGTCTTCCGTCGGCTCCGCCGCGATCGTCTTCGGCACGTCCGTGCGCGAGATCGCGCGTCGCGTCGGCGCAGCGAACGACATCAACGCATCGGCGAGCTCGCGCGCGGAGCTCCATCGCTTCGCACGTCGCTTTTCGAGTGCGCGCATGACGAGCGGCTCGAGTCCCGGCGGCAAGTCCAGCGTCGGATTCGCATCACGAAACGACGGCGGCGCCTCGGTGAGATGTTTGACGATGTACCCGTTCGGTGTGCGCGCAACGAACGGCGGAACACCGGTGAGCATCTCGTACAACACGACACCGAGCGAATAGAGATCCGCGCGACCGTCGAGCATCTCCCCTTCCTCGAGCTCACCGAGTTGCTCCGGCGACATGTACTTCGGATTGCCGATGAACACGCCTGCCTGCGTCGTATCCGACGCGCTTGCGGTGGTGACATCTTTCGCGACGCCGAGGTCGATGATCTTCACGAGCAGGTTGTCGTCGGTGTCGAACGCGAGCATCACGTTGTCCGCGGACACATCGCGATGCAGAAGTCCGCGGCGATGAATGTGATCGAGTCCCGCGAGCACCTGCATCGCGACCTCGACTGCAAGTGCGAGCGGAAAGCGACCATTCGTCGCTTCCCACTGACGCACGGTCGTGCCGTCGATGAACTCCGTGACCATGTAGCTCGCGCCATCGGGCATGAGCGAAAAGTCGTGCACCACCGCGAGATTCGGATGATGAATCTGCGTTGCGAGTCGCGCTTCGCGAAGGAAACGCTGGCGATAAACCTCATCCGCCATCAGCGCGGACTTCATGACTTTGATGCAGCGAAACGCACCGAGATGGATGTGGCGCGCTTTGTACACCTCGCCCATACCGCCGGCGCCGAGAATGCCGAGAATCTCGTACTTTCCGTCGAGTAATGTCCCGGGAATGAAGCCCGCCTTCGCACCCATGAAGTGCCATTCACGGTACGCCTGATCGCGTCACAAGAGCAACGCGGTGGTTACGGAACTGCGCCGCTCTGCGCGCACGTGCATTACCCACAACGATCGCGCAGTTATCAAGAATGACTCCGAGTACGACGAGCGTACAATCGGGGCGGGGGGCGTCAATGAAGCATCCATCTCAGCGAGAAGAGCCTGGGAGGGACGAATGTTTGCGCATGAATCGTCTCTGCCTCAGCGCGAATCTCAGAAAAACCGAGCGGCTGATCACGCGTCATTACGACGCGTATCTCTCCGAAGCCGGTGTCACCGCGGTACAACTTCCCATCCTTGCCACCATCGCATCCGCTGAAGAACCCACATTCCGTTTGTTGTCCAACGAGCTCGGCCTCGATCGTTCGACGCTGTCGCGCAATCTCGCGCTGCTCGAGCGTGTCGGCTTCGTCGACATCGGGCCGTCATCCGGTCCGAAGCCGGGACTGATCTCACTGACGCGCAAGGGTCGCGAGACATTGCGACGCGCACATAAACTCTGGAACGAGGCGCATTCGCATCTCGAGCAAATCCTCTCGCTCACGCAGATCGAAGACGGCCTCGGGTTTCTCAAATCACTGCGACGCGGCGCTCGCGAGGTATCCGACGACAGCGCTGCCGAAGTCGCGCACTGAATTCGAATGCATCGCGATCGGCGAGATCAACTCGCCGATCGCGGTCGCAGCGAACGCGCGATCAAACCGATTCCGCCGAGCAGCAGCACCAGCATCATGAGCGTGTTGAATAGACTCGCCGGACGAAAGTAGATGTCGAGATTCGTGAGAATCCCGACGAAGATGATCACCGCGCCGGCGATCGTCAGCACCCAGCCGATGATCGATCTGCCGTCGAAAAACAGGAACGCGATTCCAACGACCAGAGGCAGCAGCGACAACCCGAATGCGCTGTATCCCCACAGCCGCCAGTAGCCGCTCGTCACCGTCACCTGATTCGTGAGCAGCCATCCGCCCGCAACGGCCATCACGAATCCGAAGAAGAACGTGCCGAGTCCGCCGTCGGTCCCGCCTGCGCCGTGATGATCACTCATGCCGCGGATTCTACGCGGCCACCGTCTGCGCCGTGCCGCCCGGCGTTTCCTTCCGCCGCAGAATGCCCGCGGAAATCAGCGTCATCACCAGCGCCGGAGGCAGGATCTCGAGCAGTGTGAATGCGATGTTCACGAACGGGTTGTCGTAGAGCTTCGACATCTCCGCCAGCTGTTTCGCTTTCGCCGCGATCGCCGCATCCGTCGCGCCATCGAGGCGCATCTTCGAAAGTACGTGAGCCGTGTACTTCACCATGAAGTCGCCGCCGACCGTGTAGAAGTAGATCTCCCACGAGATCACATACGCCGCGATCGCGAACAACGAGATCAGCATGCCGACTTTGAAGGCACGGCCGAACGTGATGGTGCCGCCGTTGACGTTGTCGCGATAGGAGCGGATGCCGAAGAAGACCATCAGGAATGCCAGGAACATCGCGGTGTAGCCGAGGATCTCCTGGTGATCCATGTCGATCGTGCCATTGAGGCAGAGCGGCATGAGGGTGAATAGGAACACCACCAGAATCGTGGCGGAGATGAGGCCGAAGGTCAGGACGATTTTTTTCATGTGGTTCCTCTCGCGTTTTTGAGCGCAAGGTAGGGACCGGCGCCGCGCCTGTCGCCCTACTTTCGGGTGATTTTGCAGGCATCACCCTTTCGTTGACGACGTTTTTTACGGGATGAGGCCGAGCTCGCGGCCTTTCTGCACCGCCTGCACGCGACGATTCACGCCAAGCTTTTCGAACACGCGCGACGAGTGCGTCTTGACCGTGTTCTCGGACACGAAGAGCTTCTCGGCGATCTCGCGATTGCTGTGACCCGCGGCGATGAGCGCGAGAATTTCCTGCTCGCGCGGTGTGAGACCGATCTCGCGGATCTTCGCCTCGTCGCGAACGAGTGGAGCGGCGGGCTCACGCACGATCACTTCCTTCACGACCACAACTTCTTTTTCTTTCGGGGTCGTCAGTCGCAAGCCGACGTATGCGCCGACGATCGTGAAGATGACCGCGACGAGGCCGCCGTACACCTCGGTGGGATACGCGTGGACGAAATGCTTGTACTCGATGAATTTGAGAATCGCGATGAGCACGCCGCCGAGCGCGGCAAAGAAGAGAATGCGTTTCATCGCAGTGCGTGCAAAACAGGAAGGGCCGCTTTCGCGGCCCTTCGGTTCGTGATCAGTTGGAGCGGGAAACGGGACTCGAACCCGCGACATCAACCTTGGCAAGGTTGCACTCTACCAACTGAGTTATTCCCGCTTGCTTACAGCGCCGGCGAACTTTAGTCAGCGGATGATCGACTGTCAAGGCTCGCGAATCAGCGTCGTTGCAAGGCCAGCTAACGCGACATGGGTAGGTCCTATTCCGCGATTTACGGACGCTCCACACGAATGCCGTACAGGTGCAGTTTCTTGTAGAGATTGCTGCGCTCGACGCCGAGGGCGTCGGCGGTGCGGCTCACGTTTCCGGCGTAGTCGCGAAGCCGCGCGAGGATGTACTGCTTCTCGAATTCATCGCGCGCATCTTTCAACGGAAGATCGTTCGCGATCGTCGTCGACGCATCCACGCTGCGCGCACCGAGTTGAATGTCCTCGGGCTCGATCGTCTCGTGCGGCACCAGGATCGCGAGACGCTCGATCACGTTGCGCAACTCCCGCACGTTGCCCGGCCAGTGATACGCCTTCAGCTTCGACGCTGCTCCGGACGAAAGCTTCTTGTTCGGCCTCGCGGCTTCCGCGGCGAAACGACGAAGGAAATGCTCCGCGAGCAGGACGATGTCATTGCCTCGCGCGCGCAGCGGCGGCACTTCGATCGGAATGACATTCAGTCGATAGTAAAGATCGCTGCGAAAGTTCCCGTTCGCGATCTCCGTCTCGAGATTTTTGTTCGTCGCCGCAATCACACGCACGTCGACTTTGATCGTCTGCTGCCCACCGACGCGCTGAAACGTTTGCTCCTGCAACACGCGCAACACTTTCGCCTGCGTCTTCAGACTCATGTCGCCCACTTCATCGAGAAACAACGTGCCGCCATCCGCGAGCTCGAACTTTCCTTTGCGATCGTCGATCGCACCGGTGAATGCACCTTTGCGATGACCGAACAGCTCGGATTCGATGAGCTCTTCGGGAATCGCCGCGCAGTTCACGTCGATGAACGGCGTCTCCGCGCGCGGCGACAAGCGATGCAGCGTGCGCGCGACGATCTCCTTGCCGCTGCCGTTCTCGCCCGTGATGAGCACGCGGCTGTGCGACGACGCGGCGCTGCGCACTTGTTGTTCGAGCTTCTGCATCGCATCGCTTTCGCCGATGAGGATCTCTTCGAGCTGGTAGTGGCGATGCAGATCGCGCACGTGATCGCGCAGACGCCGGTCATTGAGCGCGTGCGTGACGGTCAGTAATACGCGTTCGAGTGAGAGTGGCTTCTCGAGAAAATCGTACGCACCAAGACGCGTGGCTTTGACGGCGTTGTCGATGTTGCCGTGACCGCTGATCATGATCACCGGCGTTCCCGCGGCGGCCGTTTGCAATCGTTCGAGTACCGAGAGGCCGTCGATGCCCGGCAGCCAGAGATCGAGCATCACGAGATCGAACTCGTCGCGCGCGAATTGCGTGATGCCTTCCTCGCCCGATTCCGCGAGCGACGTGCGATGTCCTTCGTCTTCGAGAATGCCGGCAAGCGCCGTGCGAATGCCGGGCTCGTCGTCGATGATGAGAATTTTCGCCATGCTGGATTACGCGGGCAGTTCGATCTCGAACCTCGTCCCTTTCGGATGATTGTCGTGCACGTGAATCTGGCCGTCGTGATCGCGCACGATGCGATGCACGATCGCGAGTCCAAGGCCGGTGCCGCGGCCTTTTGTTGAAAAGTACGGAAGGAAAAGCTTGTCCTTGTCCGCGTCCGGAACACCGCGACCCGGATCCGCGACTTCGATCACGACGCGATGCGGCGCGCGCCGCGCGGACACGCGAATCGTTCCCGTGTCCGTTGCTTCAACCGCGTTCTTCAGAAGATTGCCAACGGCGCGCGAGATCTGCTCCGGATCCATCAGCAACTCGATGTCCGATGCGACATCGACTTCGATCGTCACGCCCGGTTTCACTTCGCGATACAGCGCCGCCGACTGTTCGAGAATCTCCGCGAGTTGCGCGTGACGCAAATGAATCGCCGGCATCCGCGCGAATCGCGCGAACTCATCGACCATCCGCTTCAACTGATTCACTTCGCCGACGATCGTCTTCGTGCCCTGCTCGATCACATCGCCGGTATCCGCATCGCCATTCCGGAACTTGCGCGCGATGCGCTCAGCCGAAAGTTGTATGGGAGTCAATGGATTTTTGATCTCGTGCGCGATGCGGCGCGCGGCTTCGTTCCACGCCGCGAGCTTCTGCGCCTGCACGAGTTGCGTCGAGTCTTCGAGCGCGAGCACCCAGCCGCTGCCGCTGCCGAGTCGTGCAGCGGACAGTTCGAGGTAATGCAATTCGCCGCGCACGATGAGCGCGACCTCGCGCGATCGCGCGCGACCGCTCGTCAACTCCTGAATCGCGGAAACCACTGGTTCGAGATCGCCTTGCAGCAGTTCGTCGAGACGTTCGCCGGGACGCGGCAGTTCGATCTGCAGCATCTGCTGCGCGGCGCGATTGATCGACAGCAACTCGAGCGCGTCGCTGAACGCGATGATTCCGGTGGCCACGCTTTCGAGCACCGTCGTGGTGAAGCGATGTGTCTCGGTGAGCTGCCGTCGCTGCTCCGCGAGTTGCACCGACATGTCATTGAACGAATCGATGAGACGTCCGACCTCGTCGGTCGCCGGCACATCGACGCGATGTCCGTATCCGCCTTCGGCGAGCTTCGACGTCGCTTCCGCGAGCGCCTTGATCGGCACCGTGATGCGGCGCGACGCATAGATGGATGTCCACAACGTGCCGAAGAGAATCGCCAGCGTCACCGCGAGAAACATGCTCGTCTGCGACGCCTTCAACGTTTGCCGCTGCGATTGCAGTTGCTGAAAATCGCGATGCGCGATGATCGACGCATCGATCATGCGGCTCGTTTCCGCGGGGATGAATACACCCGCAACAGCAACGTCATTGCCGGCGATCGGAATCGCGGTGCGAATCCATTTGCCGCTCGGCACGACGTCGATTTTCATCGCGCGTTTTTTCTGCTGTGCTTCTTCGAAGAAGCGGAGCGACGGATCCGCGACTTCCTGAATCGGCGCGCGAGGATCCGCCTGCGCTTTCAGCAAAATGCCCTCGCGATACACACCCGCCATGTCGATGCGATGGAAGCGGCGCACATGTTCGAGCACGCGATCGATGCGCACGACGTCGCGTGCGTCTGGGCTCTCGGCGATTTCACGCGCGGCACCCGCGGCGATCTCCGCGGCCTGGTCTTGTGATTTCTGCGCGATGCTCTCGCTGTTCTCGAGGATCGTGCGTACCGGCGTCGCGAACCAGCGATCGATCGAGACGCGAAGAAGATCGGTCGCGACGACGAAGAGGATGATGACCGGCACCAGCGACGTCGCGATGTAGGTGACGACGAGTTTCGTGCGAAATCGCGAGCCGATGATGCCGCGCTGGCGTTCGAGAACGAGTTTCACGAGGCCGCGCAGCAAAACGAAGAGGATGCCGATGATCAGGAGGAGGTTGATGTTCCAGAGAACGAACAACAACAACCGGTTGCTCAGCGCCTCGGGACTCAGCTCTTTCGCCTGCTGCGTCACGTAGTACACGAGACTCGTGGCCGCGAGGATGATCAGCGGCACCGAGACGATGAATCGCGGGTCTTTGCGATATCGCAGAACGAGATCGCGAAAACTCATTGCGCTTTCACCCGCGTCTCGCGCCAGCCGGTCGAGACTTCCCACGGAATCACGTACATCAGCCAGCCGCGCATGAGGTCCGCCTTCACGCGGACTTTCAATTTGTACGGCTTGCGTGTGCCGATGTCGAAGAGGTCGAGCTCTTCGATGTTCGTCATGGCGCGCTCGAGTTGCTTGAGATCGGTGAACGTCTCGGTGCGCACGAGGTGGCGATCGCGGCGGTAGTTGAGCAGGTACTCGCGCGTCAGCGAGTTGTACGTCGTGATGACTTCGACGCGCGCCGTAGCAATGCCGTCATCGAACCAGTTCGGACGATCGCGAAAGATCCCGATCGAGAAGGTGAAGCTGGTGGGAAGTCCGCTCTTCAGCGCTTCGATCATCTCGTCGTTCGCGAATGCACCGTCGAGCGTGAAGCGAACGGTGACGCGACCCGCGGTCGAGGATGTGGCGACGAGGTTGTGGATCTTGGGGTCGGGCGGCTCCGCGGCGAGCGGAATCGCCGCAAAAAGAAGGAGCGCCAAAAGAAAAGAGCGCACGGTGTGTATTAATTACCACACTCGTGCGCCCGGCGCGCCTGAATCACGCGAAGGTTTCGTACTGCTCGAGATCCGCCGTGTTGTCGACCGCATCCTCCTGCGCCGCAGCCGCGCGAAGGATCTGCTCGACGAAGCGCGAGTGCAACGCATGGCCCGCGCGATGCGCGGTGATCTCGCCCGCGATCGGACGGCCGATCAGCGCGAGGTCGCCGACGAGGTCGAGGATCTTGTGGCGAACGAACTCGTCCTTGAAGCGAAGCGGGCCGTTGACCACGCCGCGGTCATCGAGGACGACCGCGTTCTCCACCGAGCCGCCGCGCGCGAGACCAGCGGCGCGAAGCTTCTCGACGTCGCGAAGGAATCCGAACGTACGAGCGGGAGCAATCTTGCGAAGGAAGTTGTCGTGGCCGAAGTCGAACTGGAACGATTCACGGCCGATGACGGGATGATCGAAGTCGATGCGGTACTTGACGATGAGGCGATTGGCGGGCGTGAGGCGAATGCTCTTGTCGCCATCGACGACTTCGATCGGTTCGCGCAGACGAAGCACCGGGATTTCGCTGCCAAGCTCGCGAACGCCAGCCGCATCGATGAGGTGCATGAACGGCAGTGCGCTGCCATCGATGATCGGCACTTCGGGGCCGTCGATCAGGATGTCGACGTCGGTGATGCCGCAGGCCATGATCGAGGAGAGCAGATGTTCGACGGTGCCGACCTGCACATCGTCTTTGCCGACGGTGGTCGCGTAATCGAGAGCGGTGGTCGAGGCCTGCAACGCTGGAATGCGGAGGCCGTCGAGATCGGCGCGGACGAAGGTGATGCCGTTGCCCGCGGCGGCCGGCTGAAGCTCCACGGTCGTGTAGATGCCGGAGTGCAGCCCGATACCGGTGATGCTGACGTTGGTGTTGATGGTCTTACGCTGAACGAACATGTCGGGCGGGACAAGAGCGAGGGAAGTGCCACTCACTCGTCGTGACGTCTCGCTCTCTCAACCTACTGATTTGCTTGCACTTAGCGCGCTTTAATCTCTTCAGTAGAAGCACTACTTCTGTCGCCCGGGAAGGTCAGCAGTGTGGTACGAGAACCACACTGCCCTAAGGTCGATGCGTTTTGATGGCCTGCGCGGTCTCGCGATCCGCCTCGCGCTTCTTCTCTGTCTCGCGCTTATCAAACTGCTTTTTGCCACGCACGACCGCGATCTCCGCCTTCACGCGGCTGCCTTTGAAGTAGAGGCGCAGAGGGACGATGCTGAGGCCCTTTTCGACGATCTGTCCGCGCAGTTTGTCGAGCTCGCGACGGTGCAGCAGCAGCTTGCGCGTGCGCTCCGGCTCGTGGTTCTGGATGTTGCCGTGTGCGTACGGCGAGATGTGCAGTCCGAAGAGAAACGACTCGTC
>JBQCJC010000290.1:0-4432 GCA_051953135.1 Thermoanaerobaculia bacterium
GCCGGCTTGAAAGCCGGCGCTCCGTTTGCCCGCGCTCCGTTTGGCCCGGCGTTGCGTTTGCTATCCACTATGAAACTCATTTTCGAAGGCGATCACCTCCTCGTGCTCGAGCGCGATCACTGGCAATTCGTCGAGCGCAAGAAAGGCAAGACCGCGGTCGCGGTCATCGCCGAGACCGATGATGGTGACGTCATCCTCACCGAGCAGTACCGCCGTCCCGTTGATGCGCGCGTGATCGACTGGCCCGCGGGTCTTGTCGGCGACGAAGATCCGAGCGCGTCTCCTGCCGACACCGCGAAGAAAGAGCTCGAAGAAGAAACGGGCTACGCCTGCGAAGAAGTCGAGTTGCTCGCGAGCGGCGCCACCTCGCCGGGAATCACGTCGGAGCGCGTGAGCCTGTATCGTGCGCATCGCGTGTCGCGCAAAGGCAAAGGTGGTGGCGTCGGCGGAGAAGACATTACGGTTCACACGATTCCGCGCGGCGAGCTCGTGCAATGGTTGCGTAAACAAGAGGCAAAAGGCGTCGTCATCGACTTGAAAATCTGGAGCGGGCTGTACTTTCTTAGCTCCAAATAAGCTATTCTGTCGCGCTCCAATGCGGTCCGCTCTCGCGCTCTGTCTCGCGCTTCTCGCCTCCCTCTCCGCGTATGCGGAACGGGTGCGCGTGGTCATCGTCGCCGGGTATCCCGAGGCGCGGACGGCGCGTGCGAATGCGAAAGTGCGAGCGGATGTCGTCGACTCACTCGCGAACGCGACGCACATCGAGAAGTGGGGCGAAAGCGGCGCGTTCGAAGCGGAGATCGAAGCGAGCGAAATCGAAGCGCTGCGCAAGGATCCGCGCGTTCGCGCGATCTCGATCGACACCGGCGGCGAAGGCGCGATGCTCGAAAGTCTGCCGCTCGTCGGTATGGACCTCGTGCGCGCGCAGGGACTCGACGGCAACGGCACCACGGTCGCGATTCTCGACACCGGCATCGATACCGATCATCGCGATTTCACCGATCGCATCGTCGCGCAGCAGTGTTACTGCGACAACGGCGATGGCACCGGTTGTTGTCCCGGCGGCGTGAAGGAACTGCGCGGCGCGGGTGCGGCGGAAGATGATCACGGCCACGGCACGCACGTCGCGGGGATTGTCGCCGGCGCCGGCAAAGTCGCGCCGATGGGCATCGCGCCGAAAGCGAACATCATCGCGGTCAAGGTGATGGACTCGGCGAATTCGTTTTGGTCGTTCACGCAAATCTATCGCGGGTTGGAGTTCATTCTTGCGGAACATCCCGAGGTCGACGTCATCAACATGTCCCTCGGCTCGTATGCCCTGTTCTCCTCCGCGGATTGCGGCGAGGCCGCGATCACGCTCGGTATGGAACCGATGATCACGAAGTTGCGCGAGCGCGGCGTGCTGATCACTGCATCGAGCGGCAATCAGGCGTCGATCCTCGGCACGAGCTCACCCGCGTGCATGGGCCCGGTGCTCGGCATCGGTGCAACGTTCGACGCGAACCTGAACTACGTCAACGGCGTTTGTTCCGCGCCGAATGCACAGCGCGATGAAGTCGCGTGCTTCACGAACAGCACCGACTCGATCGATCTCGTTGCGCCCGGTGCGCTGATCACGTCGGCCGCGAAGAACGGCGGCTTCACGACCAGGGCCGGCACGTCGATGGCCGCGCCGCATGTTGCCGGCGCGATCGCGCTCATGCGCCAGCAGAGCAAAGGAAAGATCAGCGCCGATCAGATCGAATCGATTCTGAAGACGACCGGTAAGCCAGTGACCGACGCTCGCAACGGACTGGTATTTCGCAGACTCGACATCGCGGCCGCGATCGCGGTGACGCCGAAGGTCGATACGAAGAAGCGTCGCGCCGCGAGAAACAACTAGGAGCGTTGCCGACGCCGGCGCTACGCCTCACATCTGCAGCACGATCTTTCCGAAGTGCTCGCTCGCTTCCATCAAGTCATGCGCATCTTCCGAGCGCTCGAGCGGCAGCACTTCATGAATCACCGGATGGATGCGGCCCGCGTTGAGATCCTCGCCGAAGCGATCGACGAACTCGCGCACGATCGACGCCTTCTCATCCACGCTGCGTGAGCGCAACGTCGAGCCGATGATCTGCGCGCGCTTCGCGAGAATCTTCGCAACATCAATTTCCGTCGTGCGCTGACCGCCCATCGAGCCGATGATCACGATGCGACCATCCATCGCGAGCGCATCGAGATCGCGCGAGAGATAGCGCGCGCCGATGTGATCGAGGATCACGTTCGCGCCTTTCGCCTTCTCGACGAAATCTTCATCGCGATAGTTGATTGCGATGTCCGCACCATGCGCGAGGCACTGTTCGCACTTCTCGCGCGAGCCCGCGGTCACGATCACGTGTGCATGCGCGAGTTTCAGCAACGTCGTCGCCGCGGTACCGACGCCGCTGCCGCCGCCGTGAATCAATGCCGTCTCCCCTTCGCGAACGCGCGCGAGCAGGAAGAGATTGAGAAACGCGGTGAGAAACACTTCGGGAATCGCAGCGGCTTCTGTATCGGTGAGTGCATCGGGCACATGCATCGCAGAGCCCGCGTGCACGACCACTTCCTCGGCATACCCGCCGCCAGGTAACAACGCCATTGCACGATCGCCGATCTTCCAGTTCACGACATTCGCGCCGAGCTCCGTGACGACGCCCGCGCACTCGAGTCCGAGTAACGGCGATGCGCCGGGAGGCGGCGGATAACTGCCCGCGCGCTGCAAAAGATCCGCGCGATTCACGGCTGTTGCGCGAACGGCGATGCGGAGATCATTCGCGCCGAGCTCGGGGCGCGCGACATCATCGATGACCAGTGCACGATGGGAGTTGACAGTGATGGCACGCATGGAAAGGAGCGGAATGGTATCGTCTCCGCCGCGTGACTGAACAAGCGATTTCCTGCATCGGCCTGCGCAAGCACTATCCCGACGTCAAAGCGGTCGACGGGCTCGATCTCGAGGTGTTGCGCGGCGAATGTTTCGGTCTCCTCGGACCGAACGGCGCCGGCAAAACGACGACCATCGAGATCCTCGAAGGGCTCAACACGGCGGATGGCGGCGACGTTCACATTCTCGGCCTCACCTGGGAGAAAGACGAGCGCGAGCTTCGCGAGCGCATCGGCGTTTCTTTGCAGGAGACGCAACTCGCCGAGAAGATCACGGTGATCGAAACGCTGCGACTCTTTCGCTCGTTTTATCGCAACGGTCCCGATCCGGATCAGCTGCTGCGCGATCTCTCGCTCGATGAGAAGCGCAACGCGCGTGTCGGCAAGTTGTCGGGCGGACAGAAGCAGCGACTCGCGGTCGCATGCGCGCTCGTCGGCGAGCCGGATATTTTGTTTCTCGATGAGCCGACGACGGGACTCGATCCGCAAAGCCGACTGCAGCTTTGGGAAGTCGTGCAGCGTTTTCGCGAGCGCGGCGGAACGGTGCTGCTCACGACGCACTACATGGAAGAAGCGGAGCGTCTTTGCGATCGCATCGCCATCGTCGATCACGGCAAGCGCATCGCGCTCGGAACCCCGCAGGCATTGATCGCGCAGCTCGATGCGAAGAACATCATCGAATTCGCATCGACGCCCGCGCTCGACGAGAAAGATGTCTGCGCGATTCTCGATTGTCACGGCGTGTCGAAGCGCGGCGATCGCTGGCAGTTGCGCGTCGACGATCTCGCGATCTCGGTTCCGATTCTTCTCAACGGCATCAACTCACGCGGAGCGCGACTGGATACGCTCTCGACACACGCGGCGACGCTCGAGGATCTCTTCGTCGCACTGACCGGAAGGGAATTGCGCGATGTCTGAAGTGAAGCGCCCGACGCATCATCCGCTCCTCGAGATGACGACGATCCGGCTCAAGGAGTTTCTGCGCGAGCCCGACGCCGTGTTATGGGTGTTCGTGTTTCCGCTGCTGCTCCCGGTCGCACTCGGATTTGCGTTTCGTGAAAAGCCGCCGGAGCGCATTCCGGTCGGGATCGTCGATGGTCCGAACGCCAAGACGCGACTCGCGATGATGCAGAAGTCGCCCGCGCTGCAGCCGCGCATTTACTCGAGTGAAGCAGGACGCGAAGAATTGCGTCGCGGCAAGATCTCGCTGCTCGTCGAAGACGGCGCAGCGACGCCAACGTATCGCTTCGATCCGACGCGGCCCGAAGCACGCACCGCGCGCGTCGAGGTCGATGATGCATTGCAAAGCGGCGCTGGCCGTCGCGATGCGTTCAAAGCGAAGGAAGAGCACGCGACGGAGCAGGGCTCGCGCTACCTCGATTTCCTCGTGCCCGGCCTTCTCGGCATGAATCTCATGGGCACCGGCATGTGGAGCATCGGCTTCGCGACGGTGAATGCGCGTCTGCGCAAACTGCTCAAGCGGTTCATCGCGACGCCGATGCGCAAGACGCACTTTCTCTTCTCACAGTTC
>JBQCJC010000291.1:0-7101 GCA_051953135.1 Thermoanaerobaculia bacterium
ATCCATCCGGCGGGCTAAGAGCCCGCCGCTCCACTGAGAAAACCAAATGATCCATCTCAACGCCGTAACGAAAATCTTCTACTCCGACGACCTCGAGACGCACGCGCTTTCCGGCATTCATCTCGACGTCGAAGAAGGCGAGTACGTTTCGATCGCCGGCCCGTCAGGCTGCGGCAAATCGACGCTGCTCTCGATCCTCGGATTACTCGACACGGCGACCGGCGGCGAGTACGTGCTCAACGGCACCCCGGTCGCCAAACTCACCACCGCCGAGCGCGCGAAGATTCGCAACAAAGAAGTCGGCTTCATCTTTCAAAGCTTCAATCTCATCGGCGATCTCACCGTCTACGAGAACGTCGAGCTCCCGCTCACGTATCGCAAGCACTCGGCCTCCGATCGCAAGAGAGAAGTGCAGCGCGCGCTCGAGCGCGTCGGCATGTCGCATCGCATGAAGCACTATCCGGCGCAGCTCAGCGGCGGCCAGCAGCAGCGCGTCGCCGTTGCTCGCGCAATCGTTGGGAGCCCATCCATCGTTCTCGCGGATGAGCCGACCGGCAATCTCGATTCGCGCAACGGCGAAGCGGTGATGTCGCTGCTGCGCGAGCTCAATCGCGACGGCGCCACGATCTGCATGGTCACGCACGATCCGCGCTACGCGAAGCATGCCGATCGCACGATTCACATGTTCGACGGACGCGTCGTCGAAGAAGAACGCGTGGCGATGCGCGCATGATCCGTCAAACCCTTCGCCGCCTGTTGCGACAGCCGGGCGCGCCGCTGCTCGCGATCCTCACGCTCGCGCTGGGGTTCGCGATCTCGACGGCGTTGTTCACCGTGACGCGCGACGTGGTGCTGAAGCCGTTTCCGTTTCGCGATCAGGATCGCCTCATCGCGGTCTGGTCCGACATCACCGCGCGCGGCGTGCCGCATCTCGAGCTGACGTATGCCGAATACGACGCGATGCGCACGCGCGCGAAATCGATCGAAGACGTTGCCGTCATCTCCGCGGCGAACTTCAACATCATCGTCAACACGCCTGAGCCGGTGAACGTCTCGGCGAACTTCGCATCGCGTTCGTTCTATCGCATGCTCGGCGTGCAGGCGGAGCTCGGCCGCGTGTTCACGGACGACGAGCACAAACCGAATGCGCCGCACGTCGTGCTCATCTCGCATCGGCTGTGGACGACGCTCTTCGGCGCGAAGACCGACATTCTCGGCAAGCCGATCGATCTCGAAGGTGATCCGTTCGTGGTCGTCGGCGTGCTGCCGCGCGAGCTGAATTTCCCCGTCAGCGCCGATCTCATTCTTCCGCTCGAACCGAACTACGGGATCGAGGATCCGAATGCGCGGCACAACTCGGTGCTCGAAGGCATCGCGCGATTGAAGAAGAACGTCACGCTTGAATCCGCGGTCGCTGAATTCAACACGCTCGATGCCGGTGCGCCGGAGCAGTACGAAGGAGTGCGCAAACACGCGCTGCCGCTCGTCGATGAGTTGCTCGGTACCACGGCACCGGCGATGAAGACGCTCTTCATCATGGCGCTGCTCGTGCTCGCGATCGCGACGTTCAACGCCGCATCGATCTTCGTCGCGCGCGCGGTCGCACGTCAACGCGACTTCGCGATTCGCACCGCCCTCGGCGCATCACGCGGCGCGCTGCTGCGCGAGATTCTCACCGAGACGCTGCTGATCTCGTGCGCCGCGGCGATCGTCGGATTCGTACTCGCACGTGCAGCCGTCGCCGCGCTCGTGCGCTTCGGTCCCGCAACGATTCCGCGCCTCGAGCAGACGCAGGTGAGTCTCTCGACGTACGTCTTCGCCGCAAGCGCGGCGATTCTCATCGCCGTTGTCTGCGCCGTCGTTGCGTCGTTCCGTACTGGTGGATTGCAGGGACTGCGCGAAGGTGTCGATCGGTCTCACGCCGCACTGCGTTCGCGACGACTGCTCACGACTCTCGCGGCCGTGCAACTCGCGGTCGCGGTCGTGCTGCTCGTCGGGGCGGCGCTGATGATTCGCAGCTTCCTCTCAGTCGCGCGCATCGAAGCGGGATTCACGCGGGAGCGCGTCGTCACGGCATTCGTGCCGCTGCCGAGTCCCGCGTACACGGATCGCGCGAAGCGCAGGCAATTCTTCACCGCGCTCATCGAGCGATTGCGCAACGTGCCCGGCATCGAGTCCGCCGGCGCCGCGCTCATTCGTCCGCTCGAGCTCGAAGTCGGCTGGGACTGGGTGCACACGATCGAAGGGCAGGACGCCGCGGCGCAGGAGCGCAATCCGATGGCGAATCTCGTTTCGATCACGCCCGGCTATCTCGAAGCGATGGGCATTCCTCTGTTGCGCGGACGTTTCTTCACCGATCGCGATGACGGCAAGGCACCGCCGGTGATGATCGTCGGGCAGTCGTTCGCGATGCGGAAATTCGGCACGCTCGACGTGATCGGCAAACGCGTGAAGCAGGGGAAGCCGGATGCGAAGACGGAGTGGATCACGATCGCCGGCGTCGTCGGCGATGTGCGGCATCGCGGACTCACGATCAAGAAGCACGATGTGTACTTCCCGTATTTGCAGAGCTCGTGGACGCCGCAGTACGTCGCGTTGCGCACCACGACGTCCGCGCGCGATGCCGAAGCCGCGTTGCGCACAGCAGTGCGCGATCTCGATCGCAGTGTGCCTGTCGCCTCGGTGCGCACGACGCACGATCTCGTCGATGCGAAGCTCGCGCAGCCGCGGCTGAACGCCTGGATTCTCGCGACGTTCGCGAGCGTCGCACTGTTGTTGTCGATCATCGGCGTGTACGCGGTGCTGAGTTACGCGGTGCGCAATCGCACGACCGAGCTCGGCGTACGTCTCGCCCTCGGCGCAAACGCGCGCGATCTGCTCGCGATGATCGTGCGCGACGCCGCACTCGTGTCGATCAGCGCCGCCGCGGCCGGCGTCGCGCTCGCCGTTGCGCTCACACGTTTTCTCGGCGGATTTCTCTACGGTGTCTCGCGCGCGGAGCCGATGACGCTCGCCGCAGCGTGGTTCATCGTCGTTGTCGCGGCACTCCTTGGCAGCATGGTTCCGGCGTTGCGCGCCGCGCGCACGAATCCGGTGGTGGCTCTTCGCGATGAATGACGTCCCGCTCTCCGGTTGCTTGTTGCCCGGTTCGTCCCACCTCTCGGCGCCCCCCGCCGCAGGCAATGGACTGGGTGACAGGCAACCGGAGCGCGGGAACCTTCCGCTGATCGCGGTGCGCGATCTCGCGAAGTCGGTCGCGAATGCACTAACGCGCACGTACCTGCTGCGCCACATCACACTCGCGATCGAGCCCGGCGAGTTTCTCTCGATCATGGGACCGGCGGGTGCGGGCAAGTCGACGTTGCTGAACATCCTTTCGATGTGCGACGCCGAGTTCGAAGGCGAGTACGAGCTCGATGGCAATGCCGTACACGCGATGCCGATTCGCACGCGCGCATCATTGCAGCGCACGCTCATCGGCGTCGTGCAGCAAACGCACAATCTGCTCGAAGACCTCACGCTCGCGGAGAACGTCGAAGTGCCGCTGCGCTATCGCGAGATTCCGAAGCATCAGCGCGATGCGGCGGTGTTCGAAGCGCTCGAGCGATTCAACCTCACGCCGAAGAAAGATTTGCGTCCGTCGCAACTCTGCGGCAGCGAGCAACAACTCGCGGCGATTGCGCGCGCGATCGTCGCTGCGCCGCGAATTCTGTTCGTCGATGAGCCGGCCGCGAATCTGCACGACGAGCAATCGCATGAGATCATGACGCTCCTCGGCACATTGCATCGCGCCGGCATGACGATCGTGCAAGTCACGCATTCGGAATCCATCGCCGCTCACGGCAATCGCATCGTGCGACTGCGCGACGGGTGGATCGCGTCGTGACGCCGCGTATTCTCGTTGCCGACGATCAATCCGATGTTCTCGAAGCGCTGCGTTTGCTGCTGAAGTCCGAAGGCTTCGACATCGAGACCGTGACGTCGCCCGCCGCGGTGTATCGAGCGATCGAAGCGCGCACGTTCGATGCGGCGCTGCTCGATCTCAACTACGCGCGCGATACGACGAGCGGCACCGAAGGTCTCGAACTGCTCGAACGCCTGCACGCGTACGACGAGCTGTTGCCGATCGTGGTGATGACCGCGTGGAGCTCCGTCGATCTCGCGGTGAGCGCGATGCGACTCGGTGCGCGCGACTTCGTGCAGAAGCCGTGGGAAAACGAAAAGCTGCTCGCGACGCTGCGCACGCAGGTCGAGCTCGGACGCGCGTTGCGCAAAGGCCGGCGACTCGAAGCGGAGAATCGCGCGCTGCGCCGTGATGACAAATGGATGTTGATCGCGGAGTCGCGCGCGATGCAGCCCGTGCTCCAGTTGATCGCGCGCATCGGGCCCTCGGATGCGAACGTGTTGATCACCGGCGAGAACGGGACAGGCAAAGGTGTTGTCGCTCGCGCGCTGCACGCGGCGTCGAAACGTTGTTCGCGTGCGCTCGTGTCCGTGAACGTTGCCGGGTTACCGGAGTCGCTGTTCGAGTCCGAGTTGTTCGGGCACGTGAAAGGCGCATTCACCGATGCACGCGCCGATCGCGAAGGACGTTTCGAGCTTGCCGACGGCGGTACGTTGTTTCTCGACGAGATCGCGAACGTGCCGCTCGCGCAACAGGCGAAGTTGCTGCGCGTGCTCGAAACGGGTGAGTTCGAGCGCGTCGGTTCGTCGCGCACGCGCAAGGCAGATGTGCGATTGCTTTCCGCAACGAATGCGCGGCTCGACTGCGAAGTCGATGTGGGACGCTTTCGTCAGGATTTGTACTTTCGTCTGCGCACGATCGAGATTCACCTCCCGCCGCTGCGCGATCGTCGCGAAGACATCGCGCCGCTCGCGAGTCACTTCCTTGCATCGCACGCGCAGCGCTATCGCAAGCGTCTCGACGGATTCGATGAAGCAGCAATGAAAGCGCTGCTCGCGCACGACTGGCCGGGCAACGTGCGCGAGCTCGATCACGCGATCGAGCGCGCGGTGCTGATGTCGAGCGGCGCCACCATTCACGCGCAGGACCTCGGCCTCACGTCATCGGCGGACAAAGCGCCGCGCATCGAAGACATGAGTCTCGAAGACGTCGAGTCGCTGCTCATTCGCAAAGCGCTCACGCGCTTCGGCGGTAACGTCAGTCGTGCGGCGGAAGCGCTGGGACTCAGCCGCAGCGCTCTCTATCGCCGCATTCAGCGGTATGGTTTGTAGCGCTTGAGCCGCTTCACGCCACGCATCGTGATGCTTTCGCTCGCGGCGTTGTCGCCGTTGATCGCGTGTTTGCTGTGGGCGTTGTTCTTCGAGACCGATCGCTGGCTCGTGCTCGCGATCTCGTTCGGCTCGATCGTGCTCTTCGTCGCGGTGCTGCGCATGCAACTCGAATATCCGCTGCGCACGATCGCGAACGTGCTCTCCGCGCTGCGTGAAGAGGATTACTCGATTCGCGTGCGCGGCGGCGATCGCGACGATGCGATGGGCGAGGTGTTGTTCGAGCTCAATCAACTCACGAATGAATTGAGTCAGCGGCGTGTGGGCGCTGTCGAAGCCGCGGCCCTGGTGCGCTCGGTGTTCGAGCACATCGACTCCGCAATTCTCACGTTCGACGAACGTGCGCGGCTGCGATTGACGAATCGCGCCGCGGAGCGATTGTTAGGCCGCGACGCCGAGGAGTTGCAGGGACGTGCGGCGGGTGAGCTTGGACTCGATGCGTTTCTCACCGGCGACGAAACACGCACCGCGGAGCTCGTGCTGCCCGGCGGCCACGGACGCTTTCGTATTCGCCGCACGACGTTTCGCGAAAACGGTGTGCCTCACGTCCTGCTGTTTCTCTCGGATCTCAGTCGCACGTTGCGCGAAGAAGAACGACAGGCGTGGCAACGATTGCTGCGCGTACTTTCGCACGAGCTCAATAATTCATTGGCTCCCATACGATCGATCGCCGCGAGTCTCGCGACGATCCTCGCGCGCGATCCGCTGCCCGATTCGTGGCAGGACGACGCGCAACGCGGGCTCGGCGTCATCACTTCGCGCGCCGAATCGCTGACGCGATTCCTGCAGTCGTACGCGCAACTCGCACGATTACCCCAACCCGTTTTGCGACTGGTGAGCGTTCGCGAGCTCGTACAACGTGTTGCCGGACCAGAAACGCAAGTCATCGACGGCCCGGACGTCACCATCAACGCGGATCGGGATCAGATCGAACAGGTGCTGATCAATCTCATCAAGAACGGCGTCGAAGCCGGTGGCGAAGTCACGATCTCCTGGAGCGCCACTCCCGACGCGGTCGAGCTCTGCGTCGCCGACACCGGTACCGGCATCAGCGGAACCACCAATCTCTTCGTCCCGTTCTTTACGACGAAGCCCGGCGGAAGCGGAGTGGGTTTGACCTTGGCGCGACAGATTGCTGAAGCGCACAACGGCGTATTGACGCTTAGCGATAACACGCCGAAGGGAACCGTGGCGAAGCTACGATTGCGTCGTTCTTAGCGGAGCGCCGGCGCCTCCGCCGGCTGAGTACGCGCCGTCCCGGCGCGGGTGGGTGGCGGCGAGACGCCGCGTGCTCAGCCGCCGAGACGGCGGCGCTCCGTTCAATGCACGAACTTCTTGAACCGCGCATCGCCGCGCAATGGATCCAATCCCGGATCCACCTTCACCCACACCATCGCGCCTGTGCGTTCCTGCAGTGCGCGATCGAGCTCGCGGAATGCGAGATCGTGCTCGCCGAGGTGGGCATAGAGACTGGCCATGTAATACGCGGGGAGATAGTCGTTCTTACGCTTCAACTCGCGCAGCAATGACTCCGCCGTTTTGCGATCGCCCGCCGCGAGGTGTGCACGTGCGAGCCATGTCACGAATACCGGGATGTCGAGTTCCTTGCGCGCCGTAGTGAACGGCGCGATCGCTTCGCGCCCGCGGCCCGCTTCGAGATATGCGAGCCCGAGGTATGCGTGGCCGGGCATGAAGGCAGGGAAGAGTTGCGTCGTGCGTTTGCCCTGCTCGATTGCCGCGTCGAAATGACGCGCCATCGTCAGATTCCACGCCACCACCGCGTTGATGATCGGCGACATCGGATCCAGC
>JBQCJC010000292.1:0-7988 GCA_051953135.1 Thermoanaerobaculia bacterium
AACGCGCGCGATGCGATGCCGGCCGGCGGCACGATTCGCGTCACCACTGAAGCAACCGATCGCTCGGTCGCACTCACGGTCGAAGATGAAGGAACGGGCATTCCGGCGGAGATCCTCAACAAGATCTTCGAGCCGCTGTACACGACGAAGCGCAGCGGAACGGGACTCGGACTCGCGGTGGCGCAACAGATCGTGGTGCGGCACGGAGGATCGATCGACGCGACGAGCGTGGTCGGCAAAGGCACGACGTTCCGCATTCTGTTGCCACGCGCGGAGGAGTGATGCCGCGCATCACGCGCTTCGCGGACGCACGTAGAACGGATTCTCGTGCAACTCGCCGCCGATCAACACCGCCGGATGCGCGGCGATCACACCGATGATCGTCTGCACGCTGAATCTCGTGATGTCGTACGTGCAGATGACGACGTCCGGATACTTCGGCAGGACGTGGTTCAGTTGCGTCTCGTAATCGACGAGATCGTTCACTCCCGGTTTGTCTTCGAGCGCCCACTCCATGTTCGCGATCACCCGCGATGACGGGAATCCCTCCGCGACCGCATCGGCGAGCAGCTTTTCGATGAGCGTCGTCATCGCATGCCGATTGAATTCACCCTTGCGAAGATACGTGTCGTGCCACGACCGCAGTTCCAATCGGCGTTGCGCTTCGGCATCACGCGCATCGATGCCGTGGGCCGAAAGCTCGTGCAGGTGACGATCGTGATCCGCTGCGTCGATGAGGTGCAGCGCTTTCTCGCCGGCCGCGAGTCCGTCGGCGATGAACGGCGCGAGCACGTGATCGCGCTCGCGCTCGGAATCGAAGAACGCGGCGATGTGGCGGTGTTCGTCGACGACGGAGCCGCCGAGGTGAATGGTGTGAAGGGAGGCGGGGAGTGATTCGATCGCCGGAATCAGCGACGTGTACGCCTGCGACTTCAAGATCACCTCGGTCACGCCCGCGCGACGCACTTCGTCGATCATGTGCTCCGCGACATGCATTGTCAGCATGACCAGATGCGCATGCGGAACGACGCGCGTGAGTTGCCGCGCCGCTTCGAGGCCGTTCAACTTCGGCATGCTGATGTCGAGAATCACGACATCCGGACGGAAGCGGCGCGCCAGTTCGATCGCTTCGATTCCGTCTGCTGCTTCGGCGCAAACCGTCCATCGCGAGTGGGACTCGAGCAATCGGCGAATGCCGCGGCGAACCGCCGCGTGATCGTCGGCGATGAGAATACGGCGAGCGGGGTGCCGCGTCATCCGCTGATCGGCAGTGTCACGTGGACCAGAGTGCCGTTGTCTCGCGATTCGATCTGCACGGTGCCTCCGAGCTCTCTCACTCGTTCGCGAATGCCGACGATGCCGACGCCGGTGGCGCCGAGGATCGGTGGCTCTTCGCGCAGGCGCGGCGGCAGGCCGCGCCCCTGATCTTCTATTATCAACCAGAGAGCGCCGGCATTTCTTTTGAGACGGATCGTCGCCACTCCGCTGCCGGAGTGGCGTTGAATGTTCGTCATCGCCTCCTGCACGATGCGAAAGATCGCCGTCTCGACGTTGCGCGGCAGACGCTCGAGCTCACGCGGAAGATCGAGCGTCATTCGAATCCCGCTTCGCTCCTCGAATCCCTGCGTGTACCAGCGAAGCGCGGGAAGCAGTCCCGCTTCTTCGATCATCGGCGGATGCAGGAGATACGAGAGCGTGCGAATCTCTTCGATCGATGCTTCCGCGAGCGCGAGACTCTCGCCGAGTGCCTCGCGCATCGATGCATCGAGCGTCGCCGACCGCATCAGGCGCGAGAGATTCATCGTCAGCACGGCGAGGTTCTGCGCAGTCGTGTCGTGCAACTCGCGGGCGATGCGCCGCCGCTCTTCGTCCTGTGATTGCAGGAGTCGCGCGGAAAGTTCCTGGAGCTGTCGCGCACGACGTTCCAGTTCTTCTTCGGCCCGTTTTCTCTCCGTGATGTCCGCATTCGTTCCGTACGCGCGCACCGGCCGGCCATCGGCATCGCGCACGATCGTGGCGCGGGCGAAAATCCAATGCACGCTCCCATCCGGCCAGATCACGCGAAACTCGATGTCGCCCGAGCCCGAGCCGGCGTGGAGTTGTTCTCGATTCGCGATCACGCGCTCACGATCATCGGGATGCATCGCCGCGACGTAGTCGTCAATCTGGTTGCCTGCACGCCGGCCATCGCCGAAGAAAAGACGGCGATTCGCGTCCGTGTGGAAGATGTGGCCGGTCACGAGATCCTGCTCCCAGCTTCCGGTTTGTCCCAGTTTCTCCGCGGCAGTCAGCAACTGCTCGGTTTGGCGCAGCGCTTCTTCGGCACGCACGCGCTCCGTGACCTCGTCGTTGACGACCACTGCACCGGTGATCTTCCCGTTCGCATCATGAATCGGTGCCGCGTAGTTGTGGATCGTTTTGCGTGTGCCGTCGAGTGCGACGATGTCGATCAATTCGTCGCGCGACGTTTCTCCTTTTTCGATCGCGCGTTGTGACGCCCATTCATGCGGCGCGATCTTCTGCTGCGAGCCGTGCCAGAAGCCCTTCATTCTGTCCAGGCGGTCTTGCGCGGAGACGATCATGCCGGCCCAGATGCGCTGCGACGCGGCGTTGTGCAGAAGAATCTCGCCGTCCGAACCGAGCACCACGAGGCCGACCGGCAGAATCTCGAGCACTTCCTGCAGCAGTCGTTGTGTCGATCGCGCCTGCTCTTCACTGCGCACGCGATCGGTGATGTCGAATGCGATGCCGACTACGCCGATCACGTCGCCGGCCGAATCGCGAAACGGGACGAGCTGCAGTTGCGCGGCCGCGATTCCGTCGTCGATCTCCAGCCGGCTCCATTCCCCTTCAAGTGCGCCGCGACATCCTTCCAGTACGCGCTCGCGATCGGGTGATTGTGCGAACAGTTCGGGGACCGTTTTGCCGACGACGGAACGATTCTTCGGGAACGCCGCACCCGCATCCCACACGACGCGCAACTCGCGATCGGTGATGCAGGCGCGCGCGGGAATCTGCTCGGTGAACAAGCGCAGCCGCCACTCGGTATCTTTGAGCTGGCTGATGTCGATCATCGCGCCGATCGCATGTCGTGCGCGTCCGGCGTCATCGCGCTCGATCACGCAACGCGAGAGCACCCACGCCCACGAGCCATCTTTGCGACGGAATCGATACTCATTCGACCAGCCCTCGGCATTTCCCTGGAGCGCATCGGCCATCACCGCTTCGAGTTGCTCGATGTCTTCGCAATGCACGCGCTCGCGCCACCACCCGACTTGATTCACGATCTCGTCGCGGCTGTAGCCGAACATCGACTCCAGGTTTCCCTCCCAGCTCATCACGCCGGTTTCGAGATCGCGATCCCACACCGCTTCGAACGCGATGCGGGCGAGAAGCCGGTCTCGCGATTCGCGAGACCGGGATGGACGCGCGATGGAAGGTTTCGTGGCCGGCATACCGCGATCGAGCTCCTGACGTTTTTAGTGTGCGTATTCTCCATGAGCGCGGGCCACATCGCTCATCGAATCATTCAGCGCTCGAGGCGCACATCATCCACCAGGAATTCGAACGCACCGCCTTTCGGTCCGCCGCAGAACAGCACGGCCATCAGGTCATGCGCGTCGGTGCCGAAATCCGACCACGGCATCGTGATCTCCGTCCAGTCCGCGGATGCGACGAATGTGCGCGTGAGCGGGAACATCCCTTTGCCGCGCGCGAAGACCAGCACGCGATACGTGCCGCCGTCGCAGCGAGTGCGAAAGCGAATCGTTTTCGTGTGCGAGAGATTTGCGGGCATCATCGGCTGCGTGCCTGGCGACCACATCGCGCCGGCCCACGCGTACGGAATCGCGTCGGAGATCGTGCCGCTGATCTTCAGCGCGTTGTCCGCGATCTCGATCGTCGCCGTCGATTTGCCGCCCGCGATCGAATCCGTCGACACGCTCCACGGCGTGCCGAAATTCGCGCTCGGTGTTGATGACGCGAAATCGGAGATGACGCCGTTGCCGATCTCGATCGGTGCGCCGGTTGCTTTGCGTGCATCCGCGATCGCTTTCGCGAATGCAGCGCGATCCGTGCGCACGCCGTTCTTCCACACGCTTTCGATTGCGCGCGTCGCGGTGATGTCGCTCGTCGGATCGCCGTTCACGAGCACGAGATCGGCGCGCAGTCCTTTTGCGATGCGACCGCGATCGTCGATGTGAAACGCACGCGCCGGAACCGACGTCGCCGCGGAGAGTGCTTCGATCGGCGTGAGTCCCGCGGCGACGAGCAGCTCGAGCTCGCGATGCAGTGCGATGCCGTGCGCGGTGCCGGGATTCGGCGCGTCGGTGCCGGCGAGGATCGGAATGCCCGCGGCTTTCAAACGGTGCACGACTTCGTACGCGTTGCGAAGATCCCGGCCTTTGCGCGATGTCGGAAACGTGCGCTCGATCGTGGCGCGCGCGTTGTCGGTGATGTACGGCTCGATGCGCGAATCCTTTAGCAGCGCGGTCGCGGTCGTGTTGCCGAGGAGACTGTCCTGGACGAGAAGGGTAGGGATGACGAACACGCGATGCTTCTTTGCATCGGATGCAAAATCGTCCGGCACCTTGTCATTGAACAAATGCACGAGACCATCCGCGCCTGCATCGATCGCCGCGCGCGCCGCATCCGCTGAACCGATGTGTACCACCGCGAGCTTGCTGCGTTTGTGCGCCGCGGCGATCACCGCGCGCATCGTGTCGAGACTCAGCGTCGGCCATTGCAGACCATAGATCGAGCCATCGTCGTACACGAGCTTGATCCAATCCGAACCTTCGGCGATGCGCGCGTCGACGAACGCCTGCGCATCCTTCGGCGACGTGATCGTCGGAATCGGAAAGCCGTACTCCGTGCCGTGACCGCCGGGCGCGGTGACGAGCGTGCCCGCGGAGAAAAGATCCGCGCGCGCATTCGCTTTGCCCGCCGCCTGTTCCGCGCGCATCGCCTTCGCCATGTCGGCGTTTGCGAACTGATCGAGCTCCGTCGTCACACCAAACATCAGTGCCTCGGTCAGCGCATCGCCCCACGCATGCGTGTGCGCATCGATGAGACCCGGCAGCAGCGTCCTGCCTTTCGCGTCGATGACCTCCGCGCCATCGGGCGCGTGCAACTTCGCACCGATCTCCGCGATCACGCCATCGCGCACGAGCACATCGGTCGCGGGCAACACGCGCGATCCATCGAATACGCGCGCTTCACGAAACAGAATCACGTTTGCGCGCGACGGCATCGCGAGCACGAGCAGCAGAAACACGAACACTCTTCGCATGACTCGCAAGATACGAATCCGCGACGTGGTCGTTGCACTGGAGAACGTCAGCGCGTCGAGATGACGAACGTCATCTGCAGGATGTTCCGTCGATCTCGCCCTGCAGAAAGCTCGTCTCGTCCGAGTTGCTGCTCGACACCGCGATCGACAGCACGAGTTTCTCCGGACGAATCTTCAGCCGCATCGGATGTTGAATCGGCCCGTCGGCGAAGCGAATGCTCGCGGTGCGCACGGGCGACTCGTCGTTCTGCTCGTTGAGCATCACCATGCGCAACTCGACGCCGTCCGGTGCGAGCTCGGCCGGGACTTGCGGATACGGCACCGTGAGATGCACGAGCGCGATGCAGTTGCCGCTCAGCACCATCGGGGTTGCGACGCGCAACTCGACATGCAATGGATTCTCGACCGTGCGCGTGTAGAGCCGCGAGCGCAGCGCCTGCTCGAGACGTTCTTCATTCGTCTGCGGCGGCATGCGGCGCGCGGCGATGACGCGCAGCTCGGGACGATTCTTCACGCGCACGCGAATCTCGCCTTTCGGTGGACGAATGCCGATCGAGTAGTAGCTCGTGAATTGTTCGGACATGCGCGCGAGCACGTTGTCGATGTCGTTCTCGTTCGCGACGTATTGCCCGCCCGTTTCCTGCGCGACGAATTGCACGCCGCTGCGCTGGTTCGCGTTGAACGACGACGTGTTGAGCGTGCCGATCGTCGATGCGAATTCGGCCGCGCGTCCCGCTTCGCCGCGCAATCCCGCGGCATCGAACGAATAGATCGCCACGTCCGCGCGCTGCGCGGTTTGTGCGAGACGGCGAAACGCGGACGTGCGATCGAAGCGCATCGTCGTGCCGCCATCCGCACGGAGCGGACCACCGGCGACGGAGACGCCGGTGCGATGGATCGCGCTCTCCCAATACTCAAACAATTCGAGACCAGGTGTTTGCGGCAACCCGTCGGAGACGTACAGCAATACCTTGCGACCGGTGAATGCCGACGCGAGATTCACCGCTTCTTCGAGCGCGCGCAGCGTGCGATCGACATCGGTCGCACGTTGATCGGCGTGACGCTGGATGCGATAGAACATCGACTCCGGCGTTTCGGCCATGCGCCCCGGGTTGTCGCGCCAGGCGAGGAGGAAGTCGTCGATCTCGCGCAACAATTGCGTGCGCTCGCGCTGCAACTCATTCATCGGCGGCCGCTGCTGAATCGCATCGAGCTCGTTCAGCACCGGGCCGGCGCGCTCGGTGGGACGAATGCGCACATCGAGTTGTTTGTCGTAGCGCATCACGGTGGCGATCGTGGTCGCGCCGACGTGCGCGGCGACATAGCGCTTCAACGCTTCCATCGCGCGCTTGTGACTCGCGGTGCTGAGATGCGCGTCGTCGATGAAGATCGCGAGGCTGGTCGAGATCGACGTGGAGGTTGGCGCCGATGTCAGCGGCGCGTCTTCATCCGGCACGATCTCGCCGTTGCGTACGGCGAAAAAATTTGTGATCGGGATTTCGCGCCTGCCTGATTGCACGACGAAGTCATCGCGCGTCAGTCCCTGCACCGGTGCGCCGTCACGATCGAGTACCGTTGCCTCGAGCTCGAGCACGCGCACTTCGATCGACTCGCGCGATTGCGCTGCCGCGTGAACACACACGACGAGGCACGCGAAACTGAGGGCGAGCGGACGCACGCGAGGAGGATACGCCGAGTTCCGCGCTATCCTCCGCGTCTCACACACCACAACCATTCGAGGAGGCCAGTGATGTTCGATCCCAGTCTCAAAGCAGAAGGTCCGCTCACCGCGGAGCCGCAGCTCGCGGCGAAGGAGTTGCCGGCATTCGTCACGAGCGTACGCGCCGCATTCGCCGCCGCGCCGAAAGCCGCGCTCGCGGGAAACTCGGTGCAGGTGCAGCCAGGCGGCAAGACGTTCAACACGATCACCGACGCGTTGAACAGCATCACCGATGCGAAGTTGCAGAAGCAGTACGTCGTGTACATCGGACCCGGTACGTACAACGAAGTCGTGACGTGCAAGCCGTACGTGTACCTCCAGGGTTCCGGCAGCGATCAGACGACGGTCGTTGCCAACGCCGGACCGCAGCAGTGGGACAAAGGCACGGTGCGCGGCTGCAGCAATTCCGCCGTGCAGAACATGACCATCATCTCGAACGGGCAGTCGTGGGGAGACTGGGCGACGGCGGTGAATTGCGATGGCGCGCAGAACTTCGACATCGAGAATTGCGCGATGCAGGCGAATGCCGCGGATGGTACGAACCTCAACTGCGTCGCGATCGATTACAGCTCGGCCGGCGGCGGCTCACAGGTCAATGTCGCGTATTGCCAGATCAACGCGAATGGCGGGACGCAGCCGATCGGCCTGATCTCGTTCGCGCGCGGATTCGTGGAGATCACGGATTCGAAGATCATCGCGCAGAACGCGAACACGTCGTGGGGCGCGGCGTCGAACGGCGGCTCGACGGTGAATCTGTACAACTGTTTCGTGCAGGGCACGATGGCTCTGGAGATTCCGGATTACAACTCGGCGATGCAGGCGAGAGATTGTCAGCTCGAGGGCGGAGTGTCATCGGGCGTCGTGGTGATCAACGATTAGCGGAGCGCCGGCGCCTTCGCCGGCTGGATCGCGGGCGCCACGCCCGCGTCGATTGACGGCGACGAGGCGTCGCCGATCCAGCCGGCGTGGCGCCGGCGT
>JBQCJC010000293.1:0-3278 GCA_051953135.1 Thermoanaerobaculia bacterium
GATTCACGAACACCGATCCATCGGGCTCGGCGACGAGCGATTGAAAGCCTTTCAACACCACGACGCATTGCGTCGCGCGCGCGGCTTCGCGTGCGGCATCGATGCGATTGGCGTTGATCGATTTCGCGTCGCGATTCAGCAATCGCGCGAGCTCGCCGGGATGCGGCGTGATCACGCGAGGACGATGATGCGGATTCAACTCCGCCGCGCGATTCGCGAATGCGTTCAACGCCGATGCATCGATGATCATCGGCAGCTCAATCGCGCTCACGATCGCGCGCGTCTGTTCGTACGCATCTTCGTCATCGCGCAAACCGGGACCGACGAGCGCCGCCGATTTGCCGTGCAGAAATGCCTGCAGATCATCGCCGCTGTACGTCATCGATTCGATCGACGCCGCGTGCACGAGCTTCGCGGTCTCGGCGTCGGTCATCACGCTCACGAGTCCGACCCCGGTGCGAATCGCGCCGCGTGCGCACATCACCGCGGCGCCGCTGCGACCCGGTGAGCCGGCGATGATCGCGACGTGACCGTACGTGCCTTTGTGTGTCGATGCGAGTCGCGGCGCGATGTGCGCCTGAATGTCTTTCGGTGTGATGATCGCGAGCGATACGGCTTCGTCATCGATCGCGATTTCGGGAATCGAGATATCCGCGACGATCACTTCGCCGCAGTACATCGATGCGGGCTCGAACACATGGCAAAGTTTCGGCGCCGCGAACGTGACGGTGACTTCGGCTTGCACGCATGGCTCGAACGGTTCGTGCGAGGACGCATTGAGTCCGCTCGGCAAATCGATCGCCAGCACCGGAATGCGCAGCTCGGCGATGCCGCGAATCACTTCCGCGTGCATGCCGCCCGGCGCGCGATTCAAGCCTGTGCCGAAGATCGCATCGACGATCAGATCGGAATCCGCGGCGTGTGCGAGCGCATCTTCGATGTCTTCATCGTTGCGCACGTCGTAAATCGGCAGCCCGAGTCGCTCGCAGATGTCGAGATTGATTCGCGCATCGCCTTTGATCGAAGCGCGATCGCCAATCACGATGACGATCGGTACGACGCCGCGATTCTCGAGATGCCGCGCGACCGCGAATCCATCACCGCCATTCGCGCCCGTGCCGCAAAACAACGCGACGCGATCGACATCGGCGTAATGCTCGAAGATCGCATCGACGACCGCGAGCGCCGCATTTTCCATCAGCACGATCGAAGGAACGCCGAAGCGATCGGTAGTGCGACGATCGATGGAGCGCATTTGATCGGAGTTGAGTATTTTCATGATGTGCAGTCCATGGGGAGGCGAGTGATGAATGATGAGTGATGAGTGATGAACGGCGTCGCGAGATTGATTGCTTGACGACATGACGACAAGCCCCGCTCTCGCGACACGGTTCATCACTCATCACTCATCACTCATCACTCATCATTCATCACTCGCCTCACCCAGCCCCCGTTCCCTTCAGCCAGATACCTCTCCAGATCCACAACCGTATCGATGTCATACCGTTCCGGCAGCACTGCAACGGTCCTTCCCGTCGCTGCGATTTTCTTCAGCGTGGCGGCGAGCACGTTTGACGTGCCCCATTCGATGTCCTGAAAAATCTCCGGCTCGAACGACATGGCGCGGCAGCCGATGAGGTAGTAGCCGCCATCGGTCGCGGGGCCGAGGACGTACTCGCAGGAGTCGAGGAGCGCGAAGGCGTGATCGATCAGCGTGCGTGGCAGCGATGGATCATCCGCGCCGATGGCGATGATCGATTGCGTGCGATGAAAGAAAAATCGCTCGGAGAAGGCCATCGACAAACGATCCGTGAGATCGACGCCGGTTTGCATCGCGACGGCGTGGCCGCCGAATGCCTCGCGCAATCGTTCGCCCGTTGCGTGTGGCGTGGGCGGCCAGAGAAATTCGATCTCGGTCGTCGCATCCGATGCGCCGATCGATGCGATGAGATCGCGCAGCATCGCTTCGTACACCGCGAGCGTGCGTTCGGCGCCGAGGTGTGCGGCGAGGCGAGTCTTTACTGCGCCGAACTCCGGCAGCCGCGCGAAGACGAGCAGCCGCCGCGGCGGCGGAGCAATCGTGCGAAACACGGCGCGAGTATATTCGTGCGCGTCGATGCCCATCGCTCTGCTCACCGACTTCGGCACGCGCGATCCGTACGTCGCGGCGATGAAAGGCGTGCTCGCGTCGCGCACCGATGCGCGCGTCCACGATCTCTCGCATGACATCGCGCCGTTCGATGTCGTCGGCGCGGCGTGGTTTCTCGCGAGCATCATTCGCTACTGGCCCGCGAAGACGATCTTCGTGTGCGTCATCGATCCTGGTGTCGGCACCACGCGCAACATCGTCGCGCTCGAGCGTGAGGAACGAATCTTTCTCGCGCCCGACAACGGCCTGCTCACGTTCGTGGGTGAAGGACGCGCATTCGCGGTGACGAACGACGCGTTGTTTCTCCCCGATGGCAGCAACACATTTCATGGGCGAGATCGATTTGCGCCGGTGGCCGCGGCGCTCGCGAATGGATTGCCATTGGAGGAAGTTGGTCCGCGACTCGAAACGATCGTGCGACTGCGTTACGACGCGCCTCGGTATGAGCCCGATCATGTGCGCGGCACGATCGTCGCCGTCGATCGATTCGGCAACGCGATCACCGACATCGATGTGTCGCGCGTCTCGTTCAACTTCGCGTTGAAGGTTCGCGACATCACGCTCGATCGCATCGAAACGAACTACGGCGATGCCGCGCCGGGACCGTTCCTGATCGTGGGATCGAGTGGTTGCATCGAGATCTCCATCGCCAACGCCAGCGCCGCCGAGCGCCTCGGGCTGCGCCGTCTCGAACGCGTCGAGCTCGTGCGCCTGCCCGTATAATCGCGAGCAGTTTCGCGATGGCCTCTCCGAAAGACCGCCGCCGTTCCGAGCGGTATGCGACCGCGTCGATTCCCGTGCAACTGTCCGACGTCAACGGCGAGTTGATCGATCTCAGTCTTCACGGCGCGGCGGTCGTGCATCGCTCGCCGGTCAAAGCGGGAGTTGCGGCAACGCTGATCTTCCCGAGTTACGGCGGGATTTACATCCCGTGTGAAGTCCTTCGGTCCATCGTGCAAGTACGAAGGACGGACAAAGGACCGGAGTACGTGTTCCGCTCCGCGATCGTCTTCTCGCCGTTGTCCGTGGAGCAGGAACAACCGCTGCGCGAGTTCCTGACGATTCAGATTGAGAGACTGGAAGAAGCGAGGCGGGCGATCGAAAGTGGAGCGGCGGGCTCTTAGCCCGC
>JBQCJC010000294.1:0-15600 GCA_051953135.1 Thermoanaerobaculia bacterium
CATTGGCGCACGACCGCGAGATTCTCCGGGACTTCTTCGACGGACAACGCTGCTGTCTCACGAAGCGGCACCTCGATCTCCGTGCCGAGATAAAGCGTCAAACACATACCCTCGTTTTCTCATGAATCCGCTGCATCACCAACGGCGTATCTTTATGCCGAGGTGGTTTCGATGCGAAAGATGCTCGCGGTGATGTTTCTGCTCGTCGTGTGTGGCTCGGTGCGTGCGGCAGAGCTGCAGACCGGCGGCGTGCGCATGATTCCGATCACGACGTCGAAGGGCACGTTTCGCGTGTGGACGAAGAAAGCCGGCAGCAATCCCACGATCAAAGTTTTGCTGCTGCACGGCGGTCCGGGCGTGACGCACGAGTATCTCGAAGTGTTCGACAGCTTCGCGCCGCAGGCGGGCATCGAGATCTACTACTACGACCAACTCGGCTCGTACTACAGCGATCAGCCGAATGAGCCGGATCTGTGGGAACTGCCTCGCTTCGTCGAGGAAGTCGAGCAGGTGCGGCAAGCCCTCGGCCTCAACAAATCCAACTTCTATCTTTACGGCCACTCATGGGGAGGCTTGCTCGCGATCGAGTATGCGCTGAAGTACGGCGCGAACCTCAAAGGACTCATCGTCTCGAACATGATGGCCAGCGTTCCGGCGTACAACGAATACGCGAAGAACGTCCTCATGCCGGAGATGGATCAGGCGGCGCTCTCCGAGATTCAGAAGCTCGAAGCAGCCGGCGACACGCAGAACCCGCGGTACATGGAACTGCTCATGCCGCATCACTACATGAAGCACTTCCTGCGCATGCCCGCGGAGCAGTGGCCGGATCCCGTGACGCGCGCGTTCAAGCACATCAATCCGAACGTCTACGTCCCGATGCAAGGACCGAGTGAGCTCGGCGCGAGCGGCAAATTAGTGAACTGGGATCGCGGTGCGGATCTGAAGAAGATCGGCGTTCCGACGCTCGTCATCGCCGGCAGGTACGACACGATGGATCCGAAGTACATGGAGTGGATGTAGAAGCAGTTTCCGCACGCGCGGTATCTTTTCTGCGCGAACGGAAGCCACATGTCGATGTACGACGATCAGCAGACGTACTTCACGGGCCTGATGAAGTTCATGAAGGACGTCGATCAGAAAAAATTCTGACGACGATCACTCGTCGCTGCCGATGATCGTGTACGCATCGCCCGTGTCGTTGCGCACGACCGACGCGTACGCGTAGATGTTGTTGTTCGCCGAGCGCACGCGCAGGGACAAGCCTTCATCCGCGGGCAGTCCGATGTACGCGAAGATGTCGTTGATCACGAAGACCTGCCACGGCTCGACGGCCAGCGAGACACTGCCGCGCGATTCACCGGTCTTGTCGTACCACGCGAGCGTGAACAGTGCGCGCGAATCGTTCGGATTCGCAATGCCGATGTTCGTGCGATTGCCGTTGATGCCGGTGAGTCCGTGCAGCCACGAGGTTTTCGACAAGCTCTCGGGCGGCAGGCCGTGAATGAGTTGTCCGAACTCGCCCGCGGCATTGCCGGTGTTGTAGATGCGCGCATTCGCAACGAGCTTCACGCGCTCGTCTCGTGCGCCGAGCCACACCGTGCCGGCGCGTTGTTCAATCCCGTACTCCTCGAATAGGAAGTCGTGCATCGTCGCGGTCTGTCGCGGCTCGAGCGTGAACACGTGCTGAATCGCGTCGGATGCGCCGACGGGGAAGAACCACATCGAAACCTCGGTGGGGAACGAGTCACTGCGATTCGTCACCACGAGATCGGTGCGCCACTGCGTTCCGTTCGCGCCCGGCACGCGTGAGACCACCGGTAGAAAAATCTCGTTGCCGGAGAAGTCGTAAGCGGAGGCGGAGAAAGCGGTGAGGAGCGCGAGGACTGCCACTACGTTTCGCATCGACGCAGAGAAAGCCGTCCTGCGGCGTGTTTATGCCGGGGCGGCGCAGCTCTTCGCGAAGCGTTCGCGTTGTTCACGAAGGCGTTGCGGCTTCCGCACACAAAACTCCGATATAGAATCCCGCCCCGCGCGGCGTGACATGTGCAACGAAAAGCGCGCGTATTGACAAATGGCTAAAGCGAAGAAAGAAAGTACATCCGCGGTCGCCGATCCGGCTTGCGCTCCGGAATGGAATGACCTGTTGCGGCAGATGATCTTCATCCGCCGCTTTGAAGAGGCGACCGAGCGCGAGTTCCGCAAGGGCAAGATCGGCGGTTACCTCCACGTTTACATCGGCCAGGAAGCCGTGGCTTCGGGCATCGTCGGCGCGCTCGACAAGGGCGATCTCGTGTATTGCGGCTATCGCGATCACGCGCAGGCGCTCGCCCTCGGCTCGAATCCCGGTCGCGTCATGGCCGAGTTGCTCGGCAAAGGCACCGGCATCTCGCGCGGCAAAGGCGGCTCGATGCATCTCTTCGATGCCGAGCATGGCCTCTACGGCGGCTACGGAATCGTCGGCGGACATCTCACGCTCGCCGTCGGCTCCGCGTATGCGTTGCGCTACCAGGGCAAGCCGAACGTCGTCGTCTGCTACTTCGGCGACGGCGCGATGAACATCGGCTCGTTCCACGAAGCGATGAACATGGCCGGCTTGTGGGGCCATCAGGGCTTGTGCCCGATCATCTTCGTGATCGAGAACAACGGTTACGCGATGGGCACCGCGGTCGATCGCCACTCCGCGCTCACCGATCTTTCGGCGCGCGTGCACGCGTACGACATCCCCACCGAGAAAGTCGATGGTCAGGACATCTTTGCGGTCAAGGAGCTGAGCGATCGCGTCGTGAAGCAGGTGCGCGAGACCGGCAAACCGTTCTGCATCGAAGCGCAGACGTATCGCTTCTCCGGACACGGTGCCGCGGACATCCTGCAGCCGTACCGGCCGAAGGAAGAAGTCGAGCAGCACAAGCAGCGCGATCCGATTCTGCTGCTGCGCAATCGACTCACCGAAGCGTGCGGACTGACGGACGAAGACGTGAAATCGATCGATGACTGGGCGAACGAAGAAGTCGCGAAAGCACTCAAGTTCGCGGAAGAGAGTCCGGTTCCCGATCCGTCGGAGTTGTTCGAAGACGTGATCGCAGAACACGGCCCGCGCCCTGTTGCAGAGAGCGAGCGAGACTAAGACATGGCAGACATGAGTTACCGCGATGCCATGCGCGCCGCGATGATGGAGGAGATGGATCGCGATCCCGATGTCCTCATCATGGGCGAGGACATCGGCGTCTACGAAGGCACGTTCCGCATCACCGCGGGCATGCTGAAAAAATACGGTCCGAAGCGCGTGATCGATACGCCGATCGCCGAAGCCGGCATGGTCGGCACTGCGGTCGGCATGGCGATGCTCGGACTTCGTCCGATCGTCGAGATGATGACGATGAACTTCTCGATCGTCGCCGCCGATCAGATCGTGAATCACGCCGCGAAAGTGCGTTACTTCAGCGGCGGTCAGGTCGACGTGCCGGTGGTCATTCGCGGACCGCATGGCGTCGGCGTGCAGCTTTCCGCGCAGCACTCGCAGTCCTTCGAATCGTTCTATGGACACTTCCCCGGACTGCACGTCGTTGCGCCCGGAACTCCCGCCGACGCGAAGGGCATGCTCAAGACCGCGATTCGCGGCAAAGACCCGGTGATTTTTCTGGAAAGCGCCGCGCTCTACGGCATGAAAGGCGAAGTGCCGGATGATCCGGACTTCACCGTGCCGTTCGGAAAATCGAAAGTGCAGCGCGAAGGCAAAGACGTCACGATCGTGTCGTACGGCCGCATGATGCAGCTCTCGCTCATCGTTGCGGAGAAGCTTTCGAAAGACGAAGGCATCGAGTGCGAAGTCATCGATCTGCGATCCATTCGTCCTTTGGATCTCGAGCCCGCATATGCGTCGATTCAAAAAACGCATCGCGCGGTGGTCGTGCAGGAGCAGTGGAAACCGTATGGTGCGGCGGCGGAGATCGCGGCCAGCATCACCGAGAACATGTTCGACGAGCTCGATGCGCCGGTTGCGCGTGTAACGGGCGAAGACGTGCCGGCTCCGTATGCGCGCAATCTCGAATTACTCGCGACGCCGCATGAAGAGCACATCGCACGTGCCGTGAAGAGGGTGATGTACGTCCATGGCTGAAATCATCATGCCCAAGATGGGCGATGCGATGACCGAGGGGAAGGTCGTTCGTTGGTACAAACAACCGGGCGACGCTGTGAAGAAGGGTGAGGCCGTTGCGGAGATCGAGACCGACAAGGTCAACCTCGATCTCGAAGCCGAATCCGACGGCACCCTCGGCACGCACGCCGCGAAGGAAGGCGACATGGTCGCCGTCGGCGGCTTGCTCGCCAAGGTCCTTGCACCCGGCGAGAAAGAAGAAGCCGCGAGCGAGCCGCAGGCGCGCCGCGCGACCGACAAGAAAGACGCCGTCAAACACAGCACCGGCGAGTATCAGGAAGCGATCGAGCAGAAAGGACCGCGCCGCGATCGCAGCGCAGCCGAACCTGCTGCTGCCGCAGCTGCGCCGAGCGAAGCGAGTGAAGGCGGGCGTCGTCGCTCGTCACCGCTCGCGCGTCGCATCGCCGCGGATATGGGCGTGAGTCTCGACAGCGTGCAGGGGAGCGGTCCGCATGGACGCATCGTCGCTGCCGATGTGAAGAGCGCGAAGGCGGCGCCCACACAACCTGCTACGAACGTAGCACCTGCGCCGGTCACGTCGTCGCTGCAACTCAAAGCACCGACCACGAACGCACCGCAGCTCGAAACGAAAATCATTCCGCTCTCCGCGATGCGCCGCACGATTGCGAAGAGACTCGCCGAATCGACGGGACCGATTCCGCACTTCTATCTCACCGCCGATTACGACGTCACGAATCTGATCTCCGTGCGCCAGCAGCTCATCGAGATCAGCGGTGCGAAGCTCAGCCTCAACGACTTCATCATCCGCGCGGTTGCGCTTGCGCTGCGTCATCACCCGAACGTCAACTCGAGCTGGGGCGATGATGCGATTACGCAGCACGGCGAAGTGCACGTCGGTGTTGCGGTCGCGACGCAGGATGGATTGATCACGCCGGTGATTCGCGACGCCGATCAGAAGTCCGTCGTCGATATCGCGACCGAAGTACGCGTGCTTGCGGACAAAGCGAAGAATCGCAAGCTGCTGCCGAACGAATATCAGAACTCGACGTTCACGATCTCGAATCTCGGCGCGTGGGGAATCGAAGAATTCACCGCGATCATCAACCCGCCGAATGCCGCGATCCTCGCGATCGGCACCGCGGAAGCGCGCGCGATCGTCGATGCGAATCGGCAGATCGTCGTTCGCGATCGCATGAAAGTCACGATGTCGTGCGATCACCGCATCGTCGATGGCGCGATCGGCGCAGAGTTCCTGAAGACACTGCGCGGCTACATCGAACAACCACTGCGACTGGTGGTGTAAATGAAAACGGCGGGCCGTCAGCCCGCCGTGTTCGTTGTAGTGCCGTGCGCGGCGGCGCTTGGACGTTCCTTCGTCGCCGCCGCAATCGCCGGTATTTTTCAGAATGCCGACATCGCTCGCGAGATAGTCGACGAAGACGATGTCGGGCTTTCGATCGCCAGTGAAATCGCCGGACGCCACTCCGAACGATATTGCTGACCGCTCGTAGTAGATCGCGTCGTCGAACGTGCCGTTCCCATGTCCGACGAACAACTTGAGACCCGGCGCGTACTCACTCGAAGCGACGAAATCGAGATTGCCATCGTTCGTGAAATCGTCGACGGCGAGAGAGATCGTTGCCCGATCGGCCGCGTGACTTCCGGCGAAGCGAAACGCGCCGCCGCCCTTGCCGAGGAACACGAGAATGTCCGGGGTTGCGCCGCTTCCCAGCACGGCATCGAGAATCTGATCGTGATTGAAATCGCCGAGCACGAGCTGCTGCCCGACGCCGCCGGGTGACGTGCGAAGTGCCTCGCCTTCGTCGAACGTTCCGTTTCCGCGGCCGAAGTACGTCACGATCTCGATTCTTTCGCCGAGCATCGCGAGCAGATCGTTCTTGCCGTCGCCGTTGAAATCGGCCGTCGCGAGCGCCAGTGGTGTGGCCACGCTGGCAATCGCTTTGATTCGTGCTGCCGCGAACCCGCCGTTGCCATCGCCGGCGTACACCGAGATCCCGCCTTCGTAACTGCCGACGGCGATGTCCGGTTTTCCATCGGAGGTGAAGTCGGCGATGACGATGGAGAGCGGCGTCGTCATGACCGGAAACGTCGAGGCGGTTGCAGTGCCGTCGCCGTTTCCAACGAAAACCGAGACCGTGTTCGCAACGATGTTCACGGTCGCGACGTCGGGCGTGCCATCGAGATTCACATCGCCTTGCGTGAACGTCCATGCGCCGTCGTCGGCCCGATAGGTGTGTCCCGGACCGGCGAAGGAACCATCGCCATTCCCGAGCTCAAACGAGACGGAGTCTTCCGACATCGCCGCAACGTCGAGCTTCCCGTCATGGTTGAAGTCCGCGCTCAGCAACTGATACGGAGAGGTCGCGCCGGTGGGATAGCGCGATTGCTGTGTGAATGCGGGACAGGCCGCGTGTGCGGCGAACGAACAGACCACGAGCAGCGGCAGCAAAAGCAAAGAACGGCTGACTTTCATGCGAGCGGCCAAGCTCGCACCGACCAACCAGTCCTGTCAAGTTGCAACGTTGCCCTCTTGACGGAGCGATGGAGTTGCGTATCATCCGTCGCAGCAACAGCCGCAAACGAAAGCCGGAGCCCCGCTCCGGCTTTTTTGTTTTTCGCACTGTCGCGCCGGGTTCCCATTCTTCGCAATCAACCGTTTGTCGCCCCTGGTATGGCGCTTTCTATGCTGTGGCAGCAATGCAGGAGGGTCATCGTGAGAAAAACGTGGGTCACGGTTTTAGCCCTGCTTCTCGGCTCGATTCAGGCGTACGCCGAGTGCACGGTCAACATCAAAGCGACCGATGAACGATCGGGCCGGCGCTACACGCTGAGTTGGGATCCGGTTCCGGGTGCCGACACGTACACGGTCGAAGAGTCGTTCGACAACTTCCGCACCGTCACGAAATACAACTTCGTCGACAAGCCCGATGAGGGATTGCGGCAGCAGTTTCAATATCAGTCGAGCGTCGAGCTGCGCGTGAAGTACCGCGTGACCGCCAGCGCGGGCGGCGGTCAGATCACGCCGTGCAGTTCGATCAAGGAGCTGACGTACTCCTCCGATGCCTCGTTCCGCCGCGTCGTGCAGAAGTCCGCGATTCCGCTCGTCGGCTCCACCGCGGGGCTCAATGGATCGCTGTTCAAAACGTCCGTGCGTTTTCGCGCGACCGAGAACGATCAGCGCGGCACGTTGATCCTGCGCCGCAACAACATCCCGGGCACGGAGCGCGATCCGAAGCTCACGTACAACCTCGCGAAGAAAGGCGACGTGCTGTACTTCGATGACATCGTCGCTGCATTCGGCGCGAATGGTCTCGGCAGCATCGACATCATCCCGGACAGCAACGCCGGTGGCGGATTCACCGTGCCATTCGCGGAAGTGCGTCTCTTCAACGTCACGCCCGAAGGAACGTTCGGCACGATCGAATCGCAAACGCAGCCGTTCGACTGGTCCGAGGATGTGGGATCGAATCACACGACATCGTTTGTCGTACCGACCAGCGAAATGCGCCTCAACGTCGGCATTCGTTCGTTCACCAGCTCGATCGTCAGTCTGGCCGTTTCGCGCAATGGACAGGGCGTCGCAGGATTCGTGCAGACGCCCGGTGGTGACTCGCTCATCTTCGGATCGGCGAAAGAGATGCTCGGCGGTTTCGATGTGCAGCCGGGCGATGTCATTCGCATCTTTGGACAAGGCACATTCGTACCGATGTTCACGCTGACCGACAACCGGACCAATGATCCGGCGCTCTTCATTCCGCCGGTGAAAGTCGACCTCGACGTCGAGAGATACGTCGAGAAGTGAGGCAGGAGGACATCATGAAGAAAGCAATCTTCCTCGCCACCGCACTCACGCTGTTCGCGGCGCCTGCTTTCGCGCAATGTGCGCTCGACACACAACTCAAAGACCTCGGCCAGAGCCGTTCGTTCGAGCTCAGTTTCCAGCGCGTGCCGCAGGCCACTGGCTACATCATCGAAGAAGCGGTGGAAGGGCAGTCGGAGCTCAATCACACCGAGCTCTCGCAGGATCAGACGGTCGTGCGATTCAAGCGCACGTTTTCGCGCGAGACCACGTTCAACACCATCGCGACATATCGCGTGATCGCGCTCGGCGTTCCATCGTGCACCGATGAGCGTCTCGTGCTGTACAAGTTCGATCCGACGTTCAAGAAGGCGATGACGCGTTCCATCATCCCGCTCGTCGGCTCGACGCCCGGCGCATTCGGCGCGCAGTTCAAAACATCGCTGCGACTTCGCGCGACCGATGCTGGTGGCCAGAACGGCAAACTGATTTTCCATCCGATCGGCGTGCCGGCGACGAACGCGGATCCGTTCATTCGCTACGAACTGCCGAATCAGGATTCAGTGCAAGAGTGGGACGACATCGTCGCGGCATTCGGTGCAACCGGTCTCGGCTCGATCGACATCGTTCCTGACATCGTGAGCTCGACCGCGCGCGTGATGGCGCCACGTGCCGACGTGCATCTGTTCAACGTCACGCCGAACGGCACGTTCGGCACGCTCGAATCACAAACGCAGCCGTTCTCGTTTCACGAAGACAATCCAAATGCGGATGCAGGATTGCGCGTCACGATGCCGACGACCGATCTGCGTCTCAATGTCGGCGTGCGCACGTTCCTCGAATCCGAAGTGGATGTCGTGGTGGAGCGCGGGGGACAGATCGTGTCGAGCCGCTTGATCACACTGCCCGCGGACATTCTGCAGTTCATGCCCGCGAGTGCGTTCGCAGGGTTTGATGTGCAGCCCGGAGATGAAGTGTTCGTGCGCGTGCGCGGTGCGGGCGTGCCGATTTATTCACTCACGGACAACAAGACGAACGATCCGGCGTTGTTCGTGCCGCCGGCGAGGATCGATCAGTACATCGACAAATATCAAATCGTGCATTAAGAATGGTGGGCCGGCACGGCCGGCCGCGCTTGTGGTTCCAGTCAGGGGACAATGAGCGCGGCCGTCTGTGACGGCCCTACCAAATTTCCATGAGAACCTTCTTCGCGACTCTCGCTCTCTCGTTCCTCGCCCTTGATGCCAGCGCCGGTTCCTGCAATCTCAATCCGCGATTCCTTGGCGATCAGATTCGCTGGGACTCTCCTCCCGGCACCGTGCAGTTCTCGCTGCAGGAGATCATCGAAGGACAGCCGCCGGTCTACGTGCAGACGCGTCTCAACTCGTACGAGATGAAACATCGCGCGAGCGCGCAAACCACCATTCGCTACGTCATCACCGCCGAGATTGCGAACGGCACGCAGGCCGTCGAATCGAACGACGCGTGCATTGCAACGCTCGACGTCACACTCGAACCCGACGCCGCATTTCGCGCGATGACGCGCAAAGCCGTGATTCCGATCGCGGGATCGACGGCCGGTGCATTCGGTGGAAAGTTTCGCACCTCACTCGAACTGCGCGGACTCGGCACGATGAAAGGCCGCGTTGTGTTTCATCCCGCGGGTCGCGTTGCCGCGGATACCGATCCATCGCTCGCATACTCATTCAACAGCAGTCCGATGATGAGCTGGGACGACGTCGTCGAAGCGATGGGGCAGAGCGGCATCGGCTCACTCGACATCATTCCCGACGAAGGCACGGTCGATACGTTGCCGCAAATCGTCGCGCGTCTCTACAACGATACGAACCTCGGCACATTCGGAACCGAAGTTGCCGCGCTGCTGCCGATCGACTACATCGGCGGACGCTCGCTCGAAGTTCCGATTCCGAGCGCGCGCTTTCGCACGAACATCGGCATTCGCACATTCGGCGACACGAAAGTGAAAGTCGTCACGTACGGAGCAAACGGAAAGCTCGAAGGATTTCGCGACGTCTCGTTTCCCGCGGGCTGGTCGATGATGACCACTGCCGCGGATCTCACGCGCGAGACGCTCACGCCGGGCGCGTCCGTGACGTTGCTCGTGAGTGGACCGGCCGCGGTCTTCTACACGATCACCGAGAATCAGACCAACGATCCGACGGTCATCGTCGCCTCGCCGGTGTCGCAATCTCGCAACGTGGGACTGTTCGTCGACTGATTCGCGTTCTGCGGTGGGAACGAGTCCACGGGACCGCGCGCGTGAATTGTGATTTTGCTAACTAGCGCTGCAGGCCGTGCCGGCTTAGACTGACGCATCCCCGAATGCCGAGCACACACGAGCTCCTCATTCTTCTGATCGCCATCTTTGCGTTGTGGTTCCTGCTGAAGATGGCGAAGCTGGCGATCAAAGTGATCCTCTGGGTGATCACTCTCGCCATCGTCGCCGGTGTGTTCTGGTTCTTGTTCGTCGCGAGGTAAACGTGAGCGATCGCAAATACAAACATCGTGGTTATCAGGACAGCGGCGGCTACGGCCAGCAAAGCGGTGGTAACCAGGGAAATCGACCGATGGGACCTCGTCCCGATCCTCCGCGCCAGCGCCTCGAAGATGCGCCGCGCGGACGCACCGCCGGCGGCTTCGGCCCCGACGCATTCAAATGCAATCAATGCGGCCAGCTTCGCCACAGTCTCGGCGAGCTGACGCACGAAGACACCTGTCTCAAGTGCGGCGCCGATCTGCACACCTGCGGCAACTGCCGCTTCTTCGATACGACCACGTTGTGGGAGTGCCGCGAGAACATTCCGGCGCGCGTCGTCGGCAAGCAGGCGAAGAACCAGTGCACGTTCTTTCAACCGAAGATCGTGAAGGATCTCGCCGCCGACAAGGGCAAGCAGCTCCAGACGCCGGATGAAGCGCGCAAGGCATTCGATGCCTTATTCAAAAAGTAGCGTGCTCTCCCGAATCGCGCTCTCGATTCTCTCCGGCCTGCTGTTCGCCTTCGCGTTTCCGACCGCGATGTCGAACGCCGGAATCGGTGCGCTCGCATTCATCGCACTCGCGCCGTTGCTCATCGCCATCGTGAAGTCGGCGAAAGGTGTACACGTATTCGTGTACGGCTGGATCGCGATGACCACCGCGTGGCTGGTGATGGTGCCGTGGGTCGTGCGTGTGATGTCGCACTACGGCGGCTTGCCGTTCATCACCGGCGTGCTGATCTTCATCGCGATGGCCATCTTCCTCGGACTGTACGGCGGCTTGTTCGCGTGGATCGTCTTTCGGTTGCGACTGCGCGAGCGATTCCTTCCGTGGCTGCTCGTGCCGCTCGCCTGGGCCGCGGTCGAATTCGCGCGCACGTATCTGCTCACCGGCTTTCCGTGGAATCTCATCGCCACGGCGCTCATCGATTTTCAAAGTCTCGTGCAACTCGATCGTTTCGCGGGTCCGTACTTTCTCGGCACGCTCGTCGTGTTGCCGAGCGTCATCATTGCGTGGCTGATCACGCAACGCGTTCCGTCGATCGCACGCGTGCTCGTTCTCGGCGCGACCGGCATTCTCATTCTCGTCTGGTGGGGAACGGGACTCGTTTCGTCGAAGCTCATTCTTCGTCCGACCGGCAGCGCGACGATGACCGCGGCGATGCTGCAGCCGAACATCTCGCAGGAGATGCGCTGGGATGAAGACAATGTGTTGACCATTTACCAGCGCATGATCGCGATGACCGAAGAGGCCGCGAAGCATGGCGCGAAGGTCGTGATCTGGCCGGAGTCGACCGTGCCGCTGTCCTTCAGCGACACGCCGTTCTACAAACAATCAATCGAAGATCTCTCCCGCAAATACGACATCGACATCATCCTCGGCTCCGTCGCCACCGATCCCGCGCGTCCGGGTCGCATCTGGAACTCCGCGTTTCTCGTCAGCAAAGGCAACACGATCGGCCACTACGACAAAATCCGTCTCGTGCCGTTCGGCGAGTACGTGCCGATGCGCAAAGTGTTGTTCTTCGCGGAGAAACTCGTGCGCGCGGTGGGCGAGTTCGAGTTCGGCACGAACGACATCCCGCTCGCGGGCAAGCTGACGTACGGCCCCGCGATCTGCTACGAAGTCGTCTATCCGCAGATCACGCGAACGCAGGTGAAGAACGGCGCCGACGTGATCGTCACGATCACGAACGATGCGTGGTACGACGGCACGTCCGCGCCCGCGCAGCATTTGTGGCAGGCGCGTATGCGCGCGGTGGAAGGCGATCGCTACATGCTGCGTGCGGGCACGACCGGCATCAGCGCGTTCGTCGATCCGACCGGACAACTCGTCGAATCGATTCCGATGGGACGCGATGGCATCCTCTACGCGAACTTCCATCCGCGCACTTCGCTCACGCCGTACATGCGCTTCGGCGACTGGTTTGCGTGGATCGCGGTGATCGTGGTACTTGTCGCCCTGTTCTATGCGCGACGAAATTCTCTCCAGAATCACTGACCTCCGCGATCGCTCCGTCAACGTACGGAGCTATCTTTGACGTAGCCGGCGCCCGCCGCGCGCTCGATGAAGTGGAGCGCGAAATGTCTCAGCCGGGTTTCTGGGACGATCAGGAAAAAGCACAGGACGTCGGACGCAAGCGCGCTCGCATCGAGAAGCGCATCGAGTCCGGCCAGTCGATCGAAACGAAGGTCGACGATCTCGACACGCTGCTCGAGTTGCAGAAGGAAGGCGAGAACGTCGACAACGATCTCGAGCAAGTGGTTCTGCAACTCGAGGCGGAGATCAACGCGGTCGAGCTGACGATGAAGCTCAGCGGCGAGCACGATCTGCGCGATGCGATCGTGAACATTCATCCCGGCGCGGGCGGCACGGAGTCACAGGACTGGGCGGAGATGCTGCTGCGCATGTATCTGCGGTACTGCGAGCGCAAAGGCTGGACGACGGAGATGCTCGAGTATCAGGCCGGCGAAGAAGCGGGTTTGAAGAGCGCGACGGTGATGGTGCGCGGCGATTACGCGTACGGCTATCTGAAAGCGGAGACGGGCGTGCATCGTCTCGTGCGTATTTCGCCGTTCGACGCGGTGAAGCGCAGACACACGTCGTTCGCATCGGTAGCCGTGATGCCGGACATCGACGACACGATCGAAGTGGAGATCAACGACAAGGATCTGCGCGTCGACACGTATCGCTCGAGCGGCGCAGGCGGTCAGCACGTCAACGTCACCGACTCCGCGATTCGCATCACGCACCTGCCGACCGGTACCGTGGTGACGTGTCAGAACGAGCGCAGTCAGCACAAGAATCGCGATACGGCGATGCGCATGCTGCGTGCGAAGTTGTACGCGCTGGAGCTCGAAAAACAGGAAGCCGAAAACGCGAAGCTCGCGGGCGAAAAGAAAGATATCGGCTGGGGCTCGCAGATTCGCAGCTACGTCCTGCAGCCGTATCAGTTGGTCAAGGACCTGCGCACCGGCCACGAAGTCGGCGACCCGCAACGCATCCTCGACGGCGACCTCGACGAGTTCATCGAATCGTGGCTCGCCGCACAGGTGAGAAAGACGGCGGACTGATGATTCGGTTGTCGGTTGTCGGTAGTCGGTTGTCGGGAGCACCGTGATGCACGTCGCGATGCTGACGCCGCTGCCGCCGGCGAAAACCGGCGTCGCACATTACGCCTCGCTGTTGATTCCGGCGCTCGCGAAGGTTGTGGATCTCGTTCCCCCAACAACCAACAACCACCAACCAACAACCATCTACCAACTCGGCAACAACCCCTTCCACGAACCCATGTATCGCGAGGCGATGCGCACTCCGGGCATCGTCGTGTTGCACGATCTCGTGTTGCATCACCTCATCGTCGAGATGACGCTTGCACGAGGCGATGTTGATGGTTACGTGCGTGCGTTGCGTGCGTCGCATGGTGAAGAGGGCGCCGCGTGGGCGATTGGGCGTGCGCATGGGCTGCACAGCGAGATGGGCAATTTTCTTTTGCCCGCGTCAATCGAGGTCGCGCAGCGATCGCTCGCGGTGATCGTGCACAACCACTACGCGGCGAATCGATTGCGCGCGTTTGGCGTGACGACGCCGATTCATGTCGTGCCGCATCCGTACGTGCCGGAGACGCGCTATGTCTCGGAAACGAACGGATTCGATCGCGATGGGTTGCGCGCGCGATACGGATTCACGCGCGAGCATCGCGTGATCGGCTTCTTCGGATTTCTCACCTCGGCGAAGCGCGCCGATGTCGTGCTTGACGCCTTTCGCATCGCGCGCGAGACGAATCCGAATCTCGCGTTGCTCGTAGTCGGTGAGCCATCGCCGAACATCGACGTCGCATCGTTGCAGCGCGATGGCATCACGATGACGGGCTACGTTTCGGATGACGACTTTCCCGCGTACTACGCGGTCGCCGATCGTTTCGTAAATCTGCGCTATCCATCCGCGGGCGAGACGTCGGGAACACTGATTCGTGCGCTCGATGCAGGAAAGCCGGTCGCAGTGAGCGACTACGCGCAGTTCGCCGAGTTCCCCGACGATTGCGTGTTCAAAGTGCCGCTGGGCGATGGCGAAGTCGAACGTCTCGTCGAGTTCTTCACGAGCGAACTGCCCGATCCTTCGCGCACACAACGCGCATGGCTCGAAGCAAACGCAACGCTCGAGAAAACCGTCGAGGGCTATCTGCGCGCACTTCAACACGCACCGCGCGTGGATGTGGGACCACGTCCTGCAACCATCCCACTCTTCCCTCAACTCGAAGTCCTTTCCGCCGATGCGTCCGTCCGCATCGCCATCAGGAACATCGGTCCATCCATGATCCAAACCCGCACATATGGATCGCCGGAGTACCGTCTCATCGCCAAACTCTTCGACGGCGAGACACAGATTCAGGATCGCTGGCTGTCGCTGCCGTGCGACCTGCGCCCGAACGAAACGGCCGAGATCACATTCGCGCCAATCGCGAAACCAACGAGCATTCGCCTCTATCACGCGCTGCAGGACATTCCGATGCTCGAGCCTGAAGCGTGGGAGATCGTCGATGTTCGATGATGCGGCGGTCCAGCGGCTGCGCGGCATTCTCGCGCAACGGCCGGCGATCGAGATCAACGCGCCGCAACATCGCCGCGCGTGCGTGCTCGTGCCGCTCATTCGCAATCAGCATGGCTGGTCGCTGCTGTACACGCGTCGCAGCGAGAATCTCGCATCACATAGCGGGCAAATCGCGTTTCCCGGTGGTTCCGTCGAGAACGACGAACCGCTCGAAGCCGCGGCGATTCGTGAGACGGAGGAAGAGGTCGGGATTCCGGCGCAATCGGTCGAGCTGATCGGACGACTCGACGATCTCATCACGCACAGCGGGTTTCTCGTCGCTCCGTTCGTCGGCGTGATTCACGAGCCGGTCGCGTACGTGATGCAGGAAAGCGAAGTCGTCGAAGTCTTCGAAGTCCCAATCGAAGCACTGCTCGATGTGCGAAATCCCGAGGTGCGGTACGTGCCGTTTCGAAACCGGAGGTTTCCCGCGTATTTCTACAAATACGAGGCGTACGAAATCTGGGGACTGACGGGACGAATGACGAAAGCGCTGTTGGATTTGGTGTGGCAAAGCCTCTAAGTGGAGCGGCGGGCTCTCAGCCCTCCGGTGAGAAAAGCTCGGCGGGCTGAG
>JBQCJC010000295.1:0-11173 GCA_051953135.1 Thermoanaerobaculia bacterium
GCCGAAGCGTTCCCTCAATCGTTCCTCATCCCGTGGTTCCAACACCTCGGCCACCGAGACAACGCTTCGCGGCGCAATGCGCAACGATGGATGTTCCGCGAGCAGAGCGAGCAATGATGGCGGGCCGACGACGATGTCGGGTTGATAAACGTTCAGCGCATCGACCGCGACGTCGACCGGCGTCATGAGATCGAAGTAGCGGAACTGAATGAACGAGCCGAGGCGCTCGTAGAGATTGCTGTTCGATCGCAGGAAAAATGCGAGTCGCGTGCGACGAATGCGATGCAGTGCCCGCGCGAGGATCGCCGCTGCCCACGACTTCTGTTCGTCTTCGTTGACGAGAAACAGTCCGCGATGACCGGATGTACCCGACGAAAGGCCGACGGTGAGACCGTCGATCGTCGGCGCGAAATTGCGATCGCGTTCCGCGCGCAGGGCGACGCTCATCGCATTCTCGCGACGAATGCCACGCGTGTTGAACGTGTCGAAGTTCGCCATCATCGTCTGCTTGTCGATGAGTGGAAGCTCGCGCCAGTTCGTGCGATTGCCGAAGTGTTCGCGATAGAACGGCGAGTGTTGTCGTGCGTACTCGACGACGCGTCGTGCGTGTTTGTCCTGGTAACGCGTGAGCGCGTCGCCGCGCAGCGAGTGAAGCTGGCGTCGCGCACGAATGAATGCGAAGAGTGCATTCATGACGCGAGCCTTTGTGCTACGAACGTAGCAGGATCGTAGCGACGCGCGTGTTGCTGAAACTCTTTCACGCGCGCGCGGAACGCGCCGTCGTCGAGGATGCGACGCAGATCCTTTTCGACGCTGCCTTCGCGCAGTCGCAGGCCGAGGCCGCGATGCACGATGCGCGCGGCGTGATCGAATTGATCGTAATCGTGCGGCCAGACGAGCATCGGCACGCCGGCTTCGATGCACGTGTACGTGCTGCCGGTGCCGCCGTGCACGATCGCGGCGTCATAGCGATCGATGTAGCGTCCGTACGGAACGAAGCCGTAGTGAATGACGTTGCCGCGCCGCTCGACCGATTGCGAGCCCGGTTGGCCTTGCGCGAAGTGAAACATGCAGTCGGGCATTTCGCTCGCGACGCGCTCGATCAACGCCTTCGCACGTTCGCGTGCCCACGGAAGATGGGTACCTAACGTGACGAGGATCGTGCGCTTGTTTGCGTCGAACTCGGGCTCGACGTGTGCGAATGGTGGCGCGTTCGTGAGTGGTCCGACGAATGAAAAGCACGCCGGCCAGTCACGCTCGAATTCGAACTCCTGCATGCCGAAGCCGAGGATGCATTCGTCGGAGTATGCGGCTTCGGAGCCGTCCTCGCGATACATGCTGTCGAACCCGAGCGCGCGCAACTCATCGCGAAAGATCGCGCCGACGAATCGTTTGAACGTGCGCGTGATGCCGCGGCCGATTGCGTCGCGCGTGCGTGCGAAGAGCGAGCTTGATGGCGTCCAGCCGCCGAGGTAGCCGGGTGTGCCGGTGCGAGACTCGAGGGCGCACGGACTCGGCATCGCCGTCCACCAGCGAATGCCTAGCTCGCGCGCGACGAGACCTGCGACCGGCACGGTGAAATCGGCGATCACGAGTTGCGGCCGATGCACGGACCACGTCACGCGGAGTTGCGCGGCGAGGTCCGACATCAGCGCCATGTTCGCGCGGAATTGTTGATACATCCGCAGCGGATGCCGGTCGGAGCGCGCCTGCGTGTTTGCGATCGCCCACACTTCCTCCGCGCGATTCGGAAGGATGTCGACCGGCTCGAGACCGCACAGTCGAATCGAATCCGCGGCGTCGGATGTCGTGAGCACGCGCGGCGTGGCGATGCCGCGTTTGTGGAGCGTTTGCGCGAGCTGCAAAATCGGGAAGAGATGTCCCGCGAACGGCGGTGCGACGAAATCGATCGCGACGTCAGGTGCAGACATGATTCTGTGTTCGCGGGCAATGGCAGGCGAGCACCTGCCAGTCAGAGTGGTGTTGCATGAACGCGCGCAGTTCCCCCTGCGTTCGTTCGTACGTCGATGCGGAATGCTGCAGCCATCGCGACGGCGCGGGAAGGCGTCGCGAGCGCGTGAGCGCATCCATGTCCCACGTCGCATCGGCGATGTAGAAGAACTTCGCGTCGTTCGTCTGCATCGCGAAGCCGAGGTGGCCGGGAGCGTGGCCGGGAAGATCGACGAGCAGCAACTCGCCGTCCCCGAAGTAATCCATAGTTCGAAACGTTTCGAACTTTGTCGTGAAGGCGTTCTCCTCGATAGCGATGCCGCGCTCTTCGAAGTCCTCGGGCAGCAGCTTCGCGAGAAACCCGTGCGCGACCTGCTTCAGCGGACGTTGTTTCATCAGCGACGCGAATGCCTCGCGCCGGTACACGAACTTTGCACGCGGGAAGTTGCGCAGCCCGGCGACGTGATCGCCGTGAAAATGCGAGATGAAAATCGATTCAATGCGATCGGGGTCGATGCCGTGCGCGCTGAGAATCGATGTGGGATTGCTTTCGAGACGCACGGGTGTGATCCATCGATAGATCGTGCCGGGCAGTTTTTCCGTCGCTTCGACGAAGAAGTCGCTGTAGCCGGTGTCGATGAGGTGGATGCCGTGGCGCGCGTGCTCGAGAAGGATGAAGACCGCGTAGAACTTCGTCGGGCCGGGCTTCTCGCGGCCGGCGAAGTAGCCGAGCTGGGCGCAGTGGCCGGCGTTGAGGAATGTGACGCGATCGAAGGGCATCAGAGTGTGAAGATCAATCCCGCCTGCGAGTATCCGGCCGATGTTCCCAACAACAAAACCGGCGCGCCTTTTGGCAACAACCCTTCACTGCGCGTTTGATGCAGGACCGCGGGGATGCTCGCGGCGATGAGGTTGCCCATCGTCGAGACGCGATCGTGAAAGCGGTCGGCTTTGAATCGCAGCAGGCGGCGCACGAGCGTCAGTGCTTTCGGCGCGGCCTGATGCGGTACGACGTGAACGTCGGCGGGCGCGAGTTTCGCCTCGCGCAACAACGCTTCGGTCATCGGCGGCAGATGCTTCGCGGCGACGCGCAGCAGTTGCGGGCCGTCCATGTGAAAGCGAAACGTGCTGTCGGTCTCGTTCGTGTATTGCGTGACCGGAAACAAATGCCCGCCGCCTTCGATACGACAGACATCGAAGTGCTGCGCGAACGTTTGGTGCGCGTAGAAGTAGCCGTCACGCGGTTGCGCGTGACGCAAAATCACGGCGGCCGCTCCATCGCCCATGATGCACGCGCTCTCCGGTTCGTTCCAGTCGACGCCGAGCAATGCCGCTTCGGAGCAGACGACGAGGATGTTGCGATACGTGCCGCTGGCGAACAGCGCGTTCGCGACCTGCAGCGCGACGATGAATCCGAGACACGTGCTCTGCACGTCCATGCACGCGATGCCCGCGGCTTCGTCGCCGAAGCTCCGTTGAATCGAGGCGGCGTTGCACGGGATCAACTGATGACGACACGTGCTGGCGTCGAGGATGAGATCGATCTCGCGCCACGTGATGTCTGCATCGCGCATCGCGTTCTCGACGGCGCGTTTGGCCATCGTCGCGATCGTTTCGGGCGCGGCGCATTCGTAGCGTTCGAGCACGCCGGTATGCGCGGCGGTCCAGCCGGTTGGAAGTCCGGCGCGCGCGTCGACGTCGGTCGCGCTCAGCTTGCGCGCGGGGAGATGAAGTCCGCTGCCGATGAGTTCGAAGTGTTGCTGCATATCCATTCATTGGCGATGCGAAGCACGGCATCGCTGCGAAAGTAATCGAGATGACCGAGGTTCGGGAGCTCGATGGCGTGTTGAAAGAAGAAGCGCGAGATCGGATCGCGCGAGCCGCGCACGAGCGTGCAATCGGCGTTCGGCAATGTGCGTGCGACCGGACCTAACGCGAGAATGCGAACGCCATCATCACCATCGACGAGATGACGAACGATCTCGAGTCCACAGCTCAGCGTGATGATGAGCAGCTCGCCGGTCGAGTCGCGCAACGCGCGCCAGTGGCGTTGTGCGTGTGCGATGAAGTTGCGATTCGCGGCGGTGAAGAATTGCGTGGTGTTGCGCCAGCTCGCGAGGAGCAGATGCGGATCGCGTCGCGGAGTTGGCGTGTCGACGTACGGGAAGTTGCGATCGAGCTTCGACGATGCCGGTGCATCGAGTCGCTGGAGAAAGTCGCGTTGAATGTCGCTGAGCGCGCATGTCGATGGATCACTGAGACCGCTGAGGATCGCGATCTTCATCGGCGCGTAGGCGTGCGTTGCGGCATCGCGCGTGACGAGCATCAGCGCGCCTCCACGTACGTGAACGTGCCGTCGCGGCCGAGGAGGATGCGGCGCTTGCGCCAGTGCAGTTTGGGTTGCAGCGTTGCGTGAAGCCAGTGGAGTGGCTGAAGAAGTTCGGACGCGATGGAGAGGAATGGGTTGACGGTTGGTGGTTGGCGGTTGGCGGTTAGAGTTTTGTGGACGTTGCGAATGCATTGATCCCGAACGATCAGCATCGCGATGAGTGCGATGACTCCGGGCCAGCTCGCGGCGATGCTGAGGAACGACAATGCGAAGAGGATTGGCGGGAGGCCGAGCGTCGGGATCAATCGCGCTTTGATTCTCCCGGGTTGATCGCGCAGCAACACGTTCGCGAAGAGGAACCAGCGCTGCATCAAGGTTGCGTAGCGCGTTGCGCTCGGCACGGTTGTGTGCAGACGCAGTGGCGTGATGCCCTGGCGAATCGTGCCGTTGTGTTGGCGCACGAGCGTCGCGAGCGCGTAGTCGTCGCAGAGTTTATCGGCGATGCTCGTGAAGCCGCCCATCGCGCGCAGCTCGTTCGTGCGCATCACGTAGAACATCCCGTTGATCGTGATCGACGGCAGCGGGAGGTAGGTGAGGATGCTGTTGTTGTTGACGAAGTGCGCGACGAGCGACGACCAGATCGTGTCGCCGCGTTCATAGAGCGGCAGGCCGGTGTAGAGCGTCGCGTGTTGCAGCGCGTGCAATGCGCGCGGGAGATGCGATGGATCGAGGATCGTGTCGTCGTCGAGGATCGCGACGTACTCGGAACCGACATGCGCGAGTGCCTGTTGCAACTTCGCGGTTTTCGGATTCTCGCGCGCGCGTGGCGGCGGACAGAGGATCACGCGCGCATCGAATTGCGCGGTGATGCGTTGCGCTTCGATGTCGTCTTCATCGACGAGCCAGAGAAATTGCGCGGATGCCGGTGCGTTCGCGAGATTCGCGCGCAGCGCGGATTCGAGAAACGGATCGCCGCTGAGAATCGGCTGCACGATCGTGACCGGCGCGTCGAGCGTTTCGTCTTCGCCATGCGCGGCGATGTAGCGATGCGCGAGTGCGAATTTTGCGAGGAAGATGCAGAGGTAGAGCGCGAGGGCGATGAGGCCGAGGATGCTCATGCGCGCGACTCCCGCAACGCTGCGACCGTGCGCTCGAGCCCTTCCGCGAGCGAGACTTTCGGTGGTCCCATCGTCGCCAGCATCTTCGAGACGTCGAACGTTTTCGAGTACGCAAAGACGTGAATGCCGTAGCGCGTGATCACCGGCTCTTTGTGCGGGAGGAACATGCGATGCACGAGCTCGAGCAGCGTCGCCGCGGCCATCGCGACCGGCACGCGTACGCGTTTCGTCGGTGGTGCGATGTCGAGTCTCGCGAACAGCTCGAGCAGAAAACTCTGGATCGCGACCGGCTCGTTGTTCGTGAGATTGAAATCGCCGCGCACGTGATCGTGCATCGCGGCGAAGACGATCGCGTCGACGAGATTGTCGACGTAGATCAGATCGCCGATCGCGGGACCGTCGTTTGTGACGAGCAGCGGCAGACGTGCTTCGCGCGCGGCGTGAAGGATGCGCGGTAGCAGCACGGTGTCGCCGGGACCGAAGACAGCGCGCGGCCGCGCGATCACCCACGCGCCTTCGTACTCGCGTACGAGCGCTTCCGCCTGCTGCTTCGTCGCGGCGTATTCGTTGACCGCGTTTTTCGGAAGCGGCGTCGATTCGGTGATGCCGAGTTGATGTCCTGGTTGATAGAAGACGCTCGACGACGAGATGAAGATCAGTCGCGGCTTGCCGTGCGTGTTGCAGTAGTCGATCACGTTTTGTGTCGCGACGACGTTTTGTTCGTGAAACTCGCGGCGCGTGCCCCACGGCGACGATCGCGCGGCGGCGTGGATGATGACGTCGAACGCGCGATCGAAGGGCAGTGGGTTCGTCAGATCGTGAGAGACGTAGCCTGGCTCATCGAGCGCGCGACGCCCGATGCCGGTGACGTCGCAGCCCATCGCGCGAAAGCGGCGAAAGAGATGCCCGCCGATGAAGCCGGAGCTTCCGGTGACGAGCACCCGCGAATTCGTGGCGGCGGACATGGAACCGATGTGCGGAGAATAGCAGCCGTCACGCCCGCCAGCGCGAAATGCTTATTCGACGCGCGTTGCGAACTGCACGCTCGGATCGTTCGTGGTGTTGTCCGTCGTCGAACCGTAGACGAACGCCGCGCCACTGGTGATTTCGAGCGTGATGGTGTCGCCGTTCGCGAGCGTGTAGCCATCGAGGAACTGCGCGGACGCCACCTGCGCGAAGTACGTCGCGTTGTACGTTTTGGTCAAGGTCTTGACGATATCGCCGTTCTGGTTGCGCACCGTCACGTTCATCGCCGCGCCCTGATCGAGTGTGCGCACGCCGATGTTGTAGCGAAAGCGCGCGACGTCGGATGGCCCGAGGAGCACGCCGGCGAGGCCGGGATGCAGTGCGTCGTCGAGGGAGAGCGCCTGCTGCGTGAGGCCGGTCGTGCCCGCGGCACCGGCATCGTTGAAGACGCGCGCGAGTGCGATCGGAAGCGGGGAGGAGGCGTCGGCGATGATGTCGACGCTGCCGAGTCCGGAGAGGCTCATCGCGGGCAGCAGATCGTCGTACGACAGCGTTTTGCCCGCGCTCAGTGAGTACGCGAGCGATGGATCGCTGGCGCCGCCGTTCGCGCCTGCCGCGTGAAACACGAACTTGCCGGAGAGCGTCGTGTTGTGTGGGTTGTAAAGCTGCACGGATGTTTTGAAGAACGAGCCGAAGTTTCCGGGCGTCGAGCCGACGACGGCGAGCACGCTCGTGAGCGGCGCGGGCGTTTCGGTGATGAGCACCGAGATTACCGCGGAGTCATTCGAGTTCACGTTGCACGTGTTTGCGCGATTGCGCGCGCGGGCGCGGTAGTAGTAGCGAACGCCCGCGGGCGCGTGCGTGAACGAGGCGCTGGTCGTCGTGAGGGTTTGCGTCGTGAGCGATGCGAAGTCTTCGGTGGTCGATTCTTCGAGCACGTAGTCCGTGGCGTTCGTGATCGCGGCGAATGTGACGTTGTAGGCCGCGCCGGCGAGTGCCGTCGACGGTGCGCTGAGTTGCGGCGGCGCGGGCTTCGGGCAATCGGGCTGCGGCGCGACGACGGTGATGTTCGAGCTTGCGTTCGAGCTGCCGAGAATCGCCGTGATCTTCGACGTGCCGAGTGCGACCGCCGTGACTTTGAAGGTCGTCGACGTGAGGCCTTGCGAGATCGTCACGGTTGCCGGAACCGTCGCGACGCTCGTATTCGACGACGTGAGGTTGATGACGGTGTTGCTCGGCGCGGGGCTGCTGATGCTGGCGGTGAGGTTGCCCTGATCGCCGACATCGATGCTGCGAGAGTTCGGCGAGAGCCCGACCGAAAGCTCGGGGATGTTGATCGCGCCGTCGACGAGCGTGAGGTTGCCATTCGCGGTCGACTCTTTCGTCGCCGGTGTGCCGCCGGAATCAGTGAGCTGCGTGAGCGAGGAGTCGAGTGCGAGCGCGATCTGGCTGCCCGGTGTCGCGGAGTTGGAGAGCGTGAAGGAGATGCGCGCAACGAGGTTGCCGGGCGCGCTCGCATTCAGCGTGAACGGAATGGGATCGGATGCTTCGGGAAATGTGACGAGCAGCGACCGGCTGTTCGCGGTCGAGGGTTTGGATTCGAAGGTCGGATTGAGACTCGCGGTGATGCCCGCGCGATTGAACGTCGCGCTCTGCACGGCCGCGGCAGGGGAGAACGTGACTTTGATGCTGAGCGACTGAATCTTCGAGCCGCTCGGTTGATCGACGCCGAGGGATGTGCCGGCGACATCGCGGATGTAGATGGGGACGTCGACGGTCGTGCCGGTTGCATTCACCGTGCCGACGGTGACGACGTCGGAGGCGGCGAACATTGGCAGCGCGATGCAGAGAGTGAGGAGAAGCGCGGTGAGAGATTTCATTTGGGGGCTCCGATGGAAGTCGGGAACTGAAAGGTCCGGAGTTTCGGCCGAGAAGTGATCGACAGAATCTCGACGAGCGTGGTGCCGAGTTGGTCCACTGAAGGAGAGCGTGTCATGGGTGTGCGAGTTCGACGAAGGTTAGCATCATCGCCGGTCGGTGCGGACGAGCGATCAGGAACGAATGGATCTGCCGTCGCAGGATGGATGACAGGTTGTCCGTAAATTACCTACGGCTGGCGATCAGACGTGGAGCACTATCCGGCGACGATGGCAGTCGGCTGCTCGTGCTGCTAGCACGCGTAATACCCGCGAGGATAGCAATGAATTTGCCGCGAACGCGTCGGAATTCGACGATTTTCATAGTGCTCTGCCGTTTAATTGCTATGGATCCACGCGTGTTACGGACTCCGCAACAACGCAAAGATGACGCTAATCACTAACCTGGCGATCGTGAATTGCTGGCAATGATTGACCACGGATGCTTACGGTGCGAAATCACAGAGACATGTGAGTAATCACACTTCGCTGCGTAACGATGCTGGCTGCCCTGTAATGACGTAGATCACGGCGCACCCTTGGACGGTACGTTTGACCAATTGAGTATTTGTTTAACTACAGGAAGTAGTAATAGTGGAATTACGGTTTTCTGTGTTACGGTAACTCCGTCGGCCCCTATTGAACTTTTTTAGGAACCGCTACGGAGGTTGAATATGTCCCTGATTGTGAGCCGTCTGACCTTGGCGATGGCGCTCGTTGCTTTGATGCTGATTGCGCCTTATGCGCTGGCAACTTGCAATCAGGGTACGCCGACAGCAAGCATTTCGTTGGCACCTGTCTCGCCGGGCGATGATGGTCTTGTGACCGCCACACTCTCCTGGAGTTTCCCGCGGCCGCACGTTGATTACAGCCAGCGCGTCGAGTTGTGGGTCGAATACGGAACACAGGCGGGTGGTGGTGTCTTTCGCTACAGCGCGGACACAATCACTGAACCGGTGGTGCACACGATGGACCTCGGGTGCACGTTCGGTACGAAGACGATCCGCATCTATGCCATCTCACAGGAGGGTTGCGTCGTAAACGCCGCACAATCGGTGACGATGGACGCTACTCCGTCTGGCTCGTTCGAAGTGACCAGTCCTAACGCCGACGGCTTCGTGGTACCGACGATCCATTACAGCTTTCCCTACACGACCGATAACAATTACAGCCTGCAGGCGGCGCGATGGTGGCTTCTTGGACCCAACGACAAATGGTGGGCGATCGATGCTCCTGTGTGGTATCTCGATGATGAGCATACGTCCAGAACGCTCGACCCCATCATGCTGGCCTGTCAGCCATCCGGGGATTATCTGTTCACTTTGTCGCTTCGCGGTTGTTCGTGGGTCGATACGACCACGACGCTGTCGTTTCAGCCGCATCCGGAAGCGGGCGTCAATATTGTGAATACGGGCCCCACGACGCGTCGTGCGGAGATGAATTACAAGTTCCCATATACGCCGAACTATTACCACATCAACGTGAATCGAAAGTTTCGGCTGACGATTCGAGATGCGCAGGGCACAGTGCGCATCTCAGATACGTACCAGAACATCAACCTTCGCGAAGGGTTTCTCTATCGCGATTTCGATACCGCGTGCTGGCCGGAAGGTCAGGCCACGGTTTCGGTCGAAGCATTTGGGTGTGGAAGCGAGACAGGCACCGGAACCGGATCGTTCATGGTCGACGACGGCGTTTCAGTGCAGGTGGCGATGTACACAGATACTGATGGCAGCGTCAAGGCGACAGTGAACTGGATGTTCGAAACCACTCCCGGGCGCGTGAAGGTGGTTGACGTCAGTCCGGGCGGATCAGTTGGTGTCATTGCCGACTTTACTGCTTCGACGCTATCCGGCTCGAACACTTACACGGTCGCGAATGGAGGAGCTTCGAGGACCATCCGCGTTGAAGCTATGGCGTATGGGGCGTCGTGTGGATACGCGTATGACGTTGCGTCCCATGTCTGCGGTTGTGATGTGAGCGGGCGCAACGTTGGCGATCCGGTCGACGTGATCGACGGCAACATGCGCTATGACGATGCCGATCCTTTGCCGTCACCGGGTGGTCCCGCGCTGACCCGTGCTTACGACAGCCGGTCTTCGATCGCCGGTCGGTTTGGCGTCGGATGGTCGTCGATCTTCGATTCCGTTGCGCGACCGAAACTACCTGAGTCAGTGCTGATCATTACTGGTTCAAACGCACCTTATGTTTTCCAGGCGGCGGGTGCAGCCAACGGAACGTTTTCGCAACTCTGGCCGCGTAGCGCCAACCAGGCGGTGCTGGTGTCCGGCACAGGCACGTATCAATTCAGGTCGGCTGGGGATACCCGAGTGTGGATCTACAGCGCGACGGCGTCGCGCCTGCTCGAGGTTCGAGACGAACAAACAAATCGATCGACGTATTTTTCCTATGACGGCTCCGGCAATCCGACCGCGGTTACAGACAGTTGGGGTGCCTGGTCCTGGACGATCGGCACAAACACCGCTGGGCGTATCACGTCGATCAGCGTCGACGGAAACCCCGCACTGCTATGGACCTACGCCTACGATTTACAAGGGCATCTCACGGACGTTGTCGGGCCTGGCACGTCACAATGGAGACAATACGAATATACAAGCGGCCTTCTGACCGCGGCTCGGGATGGCGCCGGAAAGTTGATCGAGAGTCACGACTACGACTTATCAGGACGCGCGATTACGTCCCATGGCCCGTCGGACGAGATTACATCGGTCGATTACGCTGCTTCGGGAACGACGGGCACGGAATGGATTACTCGTGTTACTCGCGCCACAGGCTCGGTCATGGAGATCAAGGCGCAGAGAGCCGGCGGCACGTGGCGAACAACGGAAATCGTTGGTAGTTGCCTGAGTTGCGGTTCCAGTGCAGATGTAACG
>JBQCJC010000296.1:0-2942 GCA_051953135.1 Thermoanaerobaculia bacterium
TGTTCGACGGCTTGAGATCGAGATGCACGATGCCGTGGTGATGAATGTGATGCAGACCAGCGGCGATCTGCAGAATCACGTCGTACAGCCGGCTCCAGTCCTGCCCGTCGAAAAATTCGGTGATCCGCTTCCCCGCAAAGAACTCCATCGTGAAGTACGGATAGCGGTCGTTCAGGACACCGAAGTCGTAGACCTTGATGACGCTCGCGTGCTCGAGTGATGCGAGCGTCGCGAACTCGGTTTTGAATCGCAGAAGTTGCTGCGGATCGCCGATCGCGTGACAGAGGATCTTGATCGCCTCGTCGCGATTGTCGGGAACGTCGAAGACGCGATAGACACACGTCTCGGGCGTTTCCTTGAGAGTGGCGCGGATCTGATAGCGCGGCGGTAGAACAAGATCGGCCATGTGGGATCGAATATAACCCACCTCGATTTTGCGCGGGTCAGAAACTGGGCAGATCACGGTTTTTACTTCGCTCACCGGGCACGCGCGACCACCTCTTCGCTCTATCCATTACAATCTTCGACACTTGGTGTCGGATAACGTTCCAGTCTTCGGCGGTTTCGAGATCGTCCGCGTCCTTGGAAAAGGCGGGATGGGGACGGTCTATCTTGCGCGAGATCAACGGCTTGGCCGCTACGTCGCGCTGAAAGTCCTGAACGCCACCGACCTCGCGTACGACGATCGTCGCGCGCGATTCCTTCGTGAAGCACGCTCAGCGGGCGCCATCCGCCATCAAAACGTTGCCACGATTTACGATGTCGACGAGACCGCTGATGGCACTCCGTTCATCGTCATGGAGTACTGCGAAGGCGAAACGCTTTCGCAGAGAATTCGCCGCCGTCCTCTCGACTCTGTAGAGTTCCTTTCGATCGCGCGACAAATCGCGGCCGGTCTCTACGCCGCGCATGAGAAGGGAATCATTCATCGCGACATCAAGAGCGCGAACATCATCATCGAGCCGACCGGCCTCGTGAAGATTCTCGACTTCGGTCTCGCGAAAGCGATCCCGCGCTCGATGACCGATCCGGGACTCGAAAAGACGATCGAGTCGACGAGCGGTCACTTCTTCGGCACGTTGCATTTCATCGCGCCGGAACAAGCGCGCGGGCAAACCGCGGACACGCGCAGCGATCTCTTTTCGGTGGGCGTCGTGTTCTACCACATGGCCACCGGCTATCTGCCGTTCAACGCCGACGGTCCATTGCTCGTGCTCGACAAGATTCGCGAGGGCGAGCCGGAGCCGTTCCAGGCGAACGATCCGCACTTCCCTCCTCCGGCGGCAAAGATCATTTCGAAGCTGCTGCAGAAGGATCCGGACGATCGGTATCAATCCGCGCGCGACGTGCTCTCGGATCTCGAAGAGATCGATACGCCGACCGTGCGCATGCAGACATCGACGTCGCGCACGACGTTAGGCCGAACCGTTCGTCGGCCGAAATGGATTCGCGCTGCCATCACAGTTGCGGCAGCGCTCATCGTCGCGATCTCGATTTTTCTCGTGCAGCGCAATGACGGTCCATCGAGTGGAACGCCGACTGCGACCGCACCACCAACCCCGATTCGTTCGATGGCCGTGCTGCCATTGCGCAACATCGCGAACAGCACGAGCGATGAGTTTCTCTCGGTCGGTCTCGCCGATGCGCTCGTCACCGAGTTGCAGCAGATTCCGTCGCTGCAAGTGCGTCCGACTTCGGCGGTGCTCGAGTTTCAAGGACAGAAGACCGATACGAAGGAAGCGAGCGAGAAGCTGCGCGTCGACGGGATTCTCGAAGGGCACTTCCTCGCGCGCGGCGATTTCGTGCGCGTGACGCTGCAACTCACCGATGCGCGCACAGGGTTCACGGTGTGGACCGATGCGGTCGATGGGCGTCGCGACAATCTTCTGAAGCTCATCGACGAAGTGTCGGCGCGCACGGTCAAAGGTCTGAACGAGAAAATCGGCATTCAGCAGGTGCAGATCACGCGCAGCGAAGCACGATCGACGAATCCGAAGGCATACGAAGCGTATCTGCGCGCGCGTGCGCTGAACGGGAGTTTCCTCCCCGATCACTACAACGAGCAGGTTTCGGCGCTGAAGCGTGCCATTGCGCTCGATCCGAATTTCGCTGCTGCGTATGCGGATCTCGCGGCGACGATCTCGCTCGGGCAAGCGCGTTCGCTCGCGCCGCAGGAAGATGTCGAGAAGCAGGAGTGGTACGCGCGTCAGGCGGTGCGACTCGATCCAAATCTTCCCGAGGCACATCTGGCGTTAGGGCGCGTGTTCGTGCGTGATCCGCAACGATTCCGCGAATCGGTTCGCGAAGTGCTCGCGGCGTTAAGACTCGAAGCGACCGATACGCAGGCACTGCATTCGATGACGACGTACTTCGTCTCGACCGGCGACATGCAGAAGGCGCAGTGCATCGGCGATCGTCTCGTGCAAATCGATCCGGTATCGAATGAAGCGCGCACGCGCGGCTACTGGTACATCAACGCGGTCGATCCCGAGGGTGCGCTGAATTTCGCGAAGGAAGCGATGGCGTCGCCGGATACGGCGCTCGCGGGTCACGACATTCGCGGTTCTGCATATCTGATTCAAGGCAACTACGTGGCGGCGGACAAGGAAGCCGACGCCGCACTCGCGCTCGTCCCGCGCCACTACCTCGGCAAGTCGCTCAAGGCGATGGCCGCCGCGGGTCGTGGCGATCGCGCCGCGGCACTCGCGGGCGTCAAGACGTTCGAAGCGGATGCGATGCGCAATCACTGGGCCGCGCTACGCATTGCGATGATCTACGCAAAGCTCGGCGACAACGCCGAAGCGCTCGTGTGGCTCAAGCGCACCGCGGAGCTCGGCAATCACTCATGGTACGCGCTGATCAAACATCCGTGGCTGCAACCACTGCAGAGCAGTCCCGAGTTTCAGGCGATCGTGGGACAAATGAAATCCGATCTCGATGAC
>JBQCJC010000297.1:0-4104 GCA_051953135.1 Thermoanaerobaculia bacterium
CCGTCGAACGTCTCGAGCGCTTTCGCGTAACCGGCGGCGTCGTTGCGATGACCGTACTTCGAATCGAAATCGACGAGATTCGTGAAGATGAAATCGGCCTGCGACTGGCGCACGAGATCGATCGTCTTCTGCATGCCGTCGCTGTTGGACTCGGTGCGAATCTCCTGGCCGATGCCGACGCGATCGAAGATGTCGGCGATCTTGCCGAGGCCAATGACCTGGCGTCCGGCGTTGTGCGCGCGCTCGACGACCGTCTCGCCGATCGGCTTCACCGCGAAGTCTTTGCGATTCGCGGTGCGCTTGAAGTGACCGGCCGAAGGTCCGACGAACGGACGCGCGATGATGCGGCCGATGTTGTGCTCGCCGCGCATCAGCGCGCGCGCTTCCGCACAGATGCGCCACAGCTCATCGACCGGGATTACGTCTTCGTGTGCCGCGACCTGAAACACGGAATCCGCGGAGGTGTAGACGATCGGCGCACCGGTGCGCATGTGCTCTTCGCCAAGCTCGTCGAGAATCACGGTGCCGGATGCTGGTTTATTGCCGATCGTTCTGCGGCCGATGCGACGCTCGAACTCGGCGATGATCTCGGGCGGAAACCCATCGGGATACGTGCGGAACGGATCCTCGACGATAAGTCCCATCAGTTCCCAGTGGCCCGTCGTCGTGTCCTTGCCCGCGCTGATCTCGGCCATGCGGCCGTAGGCGGAGCCGGGCATTTCGGTCGTGGCGGGCGTCGGCAGCGTGTGCAGGAGCCCGAGGCGCGTGAGCGTCGGCAGCGAGGGATGCTGCGCGTCGAGGATGTGGCCGAGTGTGTTCGATCCTTCGTCGCCAAACTCTTTGGCGTCGGGAAGCTCGCCGACCCCGAGTGAGTCGCAGACGATGACGATGGCGCGGTTCTTCATGCCGCGAACGATGAAGGATGTGGAAGCACTAAGTCAACGAGCGGAACAGCGCGTTCGCATCTTCGAACGCGTTCTCCGCATCTCCATCAACGAGCTGTTTCACGAGATCCATCACCGCATTCGCATGCGGCGCGAGCGTCTCGCGATTCGCATCGAGAATCGGTTCCCACATCGCGGCGTGACTTCCCGCGAGCCGCAGAAAATCTTTCAGCCCTGAGCCCGCGAACTCGAGCACGTTCCTGTCGCGCAGATACGCGGCGAGCGCGGTGGATAACACCTGCGGCAACTGGCTGGTGAGCGCCATCGCTTCGTCGTGCGCACGGGGCTTCACGATCTGCACGCGCGCACCGCACGCGCAAATCAATCGTTCGATGCGTGCATCACGCTTTTCGAGAAACCATTTCTTCCCGCGATACAGATCTGCGCTCGCATTGCGAACGCCACTGAGATGCGAGCCGGCCATCGGATGTCCGGCGATGAAGTTGCGCGGCGCGACGTCCTTCAGCGGCTGCATGAGGCTGCACAGCGACGTGATGACACCGTTTGTGCGCAATCGCGGTAACCATTCGCGCGCGCCGTCGATATGCGTGGCGAGGAGCACGAGCGGCTCGTCGCGTTCAATGCTCTTCAGTCTTTCGTCTGCTGCTTCGCGTGCGCGGCCACGAAAAGGAACGTTGTCGTCGAGGTACGCGACGTGCCAGCCGCGCGCGCGCAATGCAAGCCCCGCGGAGCCTCCCATCAGACCGAACCCGATGATGAGGACGCGGGGCTGCATGGCGTCAGCGCGACATCAGGATGAGCGTGCGATCGACGACCTGCGAGGTGGTCATGTCGAAGTACGGACGCTGAATCACGACGCGCGGGCGATTCGGTCGCGGCGCGATTTCGATCGCGCGATACGCACCCACTGCTTTCGTGATGTCGGGGTTGAGCCCGAGCTGTTTCGCAATGGCTTCCGCGCCTTTCGCGTCGGCAGCGAGATCGCCGCTGCGCCAGTACGCGTTGGGTTTCGCGGCAGCCGCGGTCCCGGCATCCTGCGCGATTTCTTTGTAGCCGTACTGTTTGACGTAGTAGTCGGCAACGGTCTCGAGCGATGCATCGGTGTCGTAGATCGCCGTCGGCGGCGGTGCGACATTCGGGTTGAAGATTTTGTGCGCGTTCTTCGTGACCTCGGTCAACTGGCCAAGGTATTTCGCACCGGGATAAATCACGAAGCTGAACGCCTCGGGCTCGGCATATTCGTCTTCACCGCCTTTGCATGCGGTGAACAGCGCTGCCGCGAGCAGCAGTGCGGCAAGCAGAATGCGTGTAGCTTTGGACAACGGTTCCTCCGGGTAAGCGGTCGTTAGGCGCGCATCATAATCCGAGATACTGCGGCACGGTCTGTCCGACGACTTCCTCGAATCGCTGCGTGTAAGACTTGATCATGCCGACAGGCTCGTCGAGAAAGATGCGCTCGACGCGAAACAGCGGCACGAACATCGTGACCATCTCGATGTCCGATTCATCGCCGCGCGCGATCTGATGAATCCAGTCGTCGAATGAGTCGAGGTTGATCGCGCGCAGCGTAACGCCCGCGGACGACAGCGCGCGCAGGATGCCGAAGAATTTCTCCTTCGGGTTGATCAGATTCACGATCACCAGCGCGCGTTCTTCGAATCCTTCGATCATTCGTGCTTCTCGCTCAATTCAATCAGCACGCCGTTTCCGGCGGCAGGATGCAGGAACGCGACGCGACAACCGTGCGCGCCGGGTACCGGCGATTCATTGATGAGTCGATAACCGGCGTCTTTCAACCGCGCGAGGTGCGCTTCGATGTCATCGACGCGAAAGCAGATGTGATGAATCCCTTCGCCGCGCTTCTCGATGAATTTCGCGATCGGCGATTCGGGCGATGTCGGCTCGAGGAGTTCGAGATTCGAATCGCCGACAGAAAGAAACGCGGTCTTGACGCGCTGTGTCTCGACGGTTTCGATGTGCTGAATGTCGAGCCCGAGGTCCTGGTAAATCTTCGCGGAGTCGAGAGAGTTCACCGCAATGCCGATGTGATCGAGTTTCGGTTTGTTCATACGCCGTGCTCTACACCCCTTTAACGTCCGCTCCCCAGATGTGTTTGTGCAATTGCGTTTGCAACCGCGCCGGTACGCGATCCGCGAGCATCCATTCCGCAAGCGGTTTCAATTCGAGTTGTCCCCATACCGGTGAGAGCAACACGGTGAATCGCTGCAACTCGCGCTCTTCGATCACGCGCTTCGCCCATTCGTAATCCTCGCGATCGGCGATGACGAATTTGATCTCATCGTGCACCCGCAGCCGCTCGAGATTTTCCCAACGATTCTTTTCCACCTCGCCCGATCCCGGACATTTGATGTCGAGAATCAATTTCGCGCGCGGATCAACCGGCGTCGTATCGATCGAGCCCGATGTTTCGATGAGCACTTCATAGCCGTCATCACAAAGCCGCTTGATGAGCGCAAACACCTCGTTCTGCGCAAGCGGCTCCCCGCCCGTAATTTCAACGAGCTTGCAGCCATACCCCTCGACGCGCGCGACGATGTCCTCGAGCGACATGCGCTCCCCGCCGGAAAACGTGTACTCGCTATCGCACCACACGCAACGCAAGTTGCAACCGGTGAGACGAACAAACGTGCACGGACGCCCGGCATGAGACGACTCGCCCTGAATGGAGAAGAAGATTTCGGTGATACGAAGCATGGTCAATAGAGATGAGAGATGAACGATGAGAGATGAACTTTGATCAACGGCGGCTCTTGATTGTACGAACGGAAGCCACGTTCATTGCGATGAGTTCGTTCGTTTCGCGCATGAGCGGTTCGACTCGTTCAACGCTCACGATTTGCGTGTCGATCAACAGCTCCAGCCAGTAAAGACTTTCATCCAGTTCCTGAATCGCAGTCTCCAGTTTGCTGATCATCTCCGCGTGCGACCGTGAACGAAACGCCTCACGAAGATGCGCCCCGGGCGATGTCGCTGAACGGATCAATTGACGCTTGATGACGATCGCCTCATCTGATCGAGGCAGCGTCCGGCAAAACTGAATCACCTGAACTGCAAACGTCTTCGTCCGCGCACGCAGCGCTCCCGCGACATACCCCGGTCGCGGGTGATCTCGCCTCGCTCATCAACAAAAGCCCACCCCTTATCCCTCAACCCTGCGCGCCCGTAAAAACCCCGCGGG
>JBQCJC010000298.1:0-14434 GCA_051953135.1 Thermoanaerobaculia bacterium
GGCGTGGGGGGGGGGCGGTACGAACCCCGCGCCGCGCCCCCCCCGCCCGCCCGGCCCCGCGCACACGCTCGGGGTGACATCCTCGCGCGCTACGTGTGAAACCGATACCGCAGGGCGCGACGAATCTCGTCGAGCTCCTGCGAATCCCCCGCGCCTAACGGCTTCGGGATCTCGATGGGTTTCAGCTCCGGATCCGTGAAGGAGATGACGCAGAAGTCCGCGCCTGGCGGCTCCACGACGTCCGCGATCTCACTCTCGTCGCGGCCAATCTCCCCCATCGCCTCACGGGCCATTCGGCGAATGCGATCTTCGAAGGCGGTCATGCCGCGGCGCTTGTGCGGGTTCAATACCAGCGCGCAAAAACAAAAACGGCGGGCTGCCGTGCCCGCCGTTTCGATTACTGGACCGTCGCTTCTTTCGCGCAGTGCTCGTTGAATGCCGCGGTGAGCTCCGCCGCGATGTCATGCGCGTGGCGACCTTCAATCTGCCAGCGCTCGAGCATCTTCACGACCTGACCATCTTTCATCAACGCGATCGATGGCGACGACGGACGATAACCAACGAAGTATTCACGCGCGCGCTGCGTCGCATCGCGATCGTTGCCGGCGAAGACGGTGATCATCTTGTCCGGAAGGGTCTCGTTCTCGAGCGCCATCGCCACCGCGGGACGCGCCATGCCGGCCGCGCAACCGCAAACGGAATTCACGACGACGAGCACCGTGCCCTGTTTCTCACCCAGAACCGCGTCGACCTCGGCCGCCGTCCGCGTCTCCTGAATCCCGAGTCGCGTCAGCTCCTGTCGCATCGGCGCGACCATCATTTCGTCATACATCAGAGAGTCCTCCGTGCGCGATCATAACGCAGCGAGCATGGCGTACATGCCCGCTGCGCCGAAGCGTCAGTGCCGGACGTTCTCCGCCACGTTCACCGACTTCACGATCTGATTGAGCACCCCGCTGTAGTTGCGCGCGTCGCTCTCCGGCGTCACGAACACCATGTAGATGAGGTGACCGTCCGGCAGCGCGCGCGTCACGAGCGTCACGCGCTCATCGACGTTCGTGTTTGGATTGCGTCCGCGCAGACTCGCCGCGAGCGCGGTGCGACCATCGACGCTGAGCTGCTGCGTCGAGCCGCTGATCACGCGCAGATGCGGACTGGCCTGCTGGATCTGCGAGACGAGGTCGCTGGTCGCGCTCTGCAACGTCACGCTGCCGGTGCTGCGCAGCGAGTTGCGCGTTGCCGTGCCCGAAGGCTCGTAGTGATTGACGATGAGTCCGTAGACCACTTCCGTGCGACCGGACACCGTGCCGACACCGCCTTCCGGCGCAATCGTCACACCGAAACCGCCGCTGTCGTATACACGCCAGTTCGACGGATACGCGACCTGATACTGCCCGCCGCGATTCGTGTACGTGCGCCACTGACTCGACGGTGATTCGACGCGGCCGATGCCGCTGCTGCTCGTCATCGGCGGATTGCCACCGGACGACGAAACGCCTTGCGCAATCTGCGCGGTCGTGCGCGCCGGACCGTAGCCTCGAAGCTCATTCTTGATCGATGCGAGCTGCTGCACGTTCTGCGTCGGCGTCGCGGGCTCGCGAAGCAGCTGACGTTCCTTCTCGATGCGCGCGATGCGATCCGGCGGCGCGGGGTGATCCGAGAGCCAGTTCGTCTTGCGCGACTGATCGACGCTTTCGAGCGTGTGGAAGAAGCTCACCATGTCCGCGGGCGTGTAGCCGCTGGCCGAGAGAATCTGCGCGCCGCGAATGTCGGCCTGCGTTTCAAGATCGCGGCTGAATTTCAGGAACAACGCGTTGAGACCGATACCGCCGACGGTGTTGAGAATCTGCGCGGTGTTGTTGCCGACGCGCCCGCCTAACAGACCGCCGAGGATTTGCAGACCGGCTTGTGCGGCATACGCTTTCGACGCCTGATGCGTGCCGTGACGCAGCGCCGTGTGCGCAATCTCGTGCGCGATGACGCCGGCGACTTCGCCTTCGTTCCTCGCGTTCTCGAGAATGCCGCGATTGATGTAGATGTAGCCGCCCGGCAACGCGAACGCGTTGATGTCCGATGCGTTCACGACGCGGAAACGATACTGAAATTGCGGACCGCCCGCGTTTGCCGCGAGACGCTGTCCGATGCGATTGACGTACGCGTCGACTTCGGCGTCGCGCAGGATCGGAAGCTGTTGCTCCGCCTGCACTGCTGACTGTTGTCCGATCTCAACGTCCTGCTGCGGGCTGAACATGTTCCAGCCCGGATTGATCTTCGTCTGCGCCTCCGCGACCCCGGCTCCGAGCGACAACGCGAGCATCAGGGCCAGCACGGGACGAGCGAGAATTGCTGGTCGATTCATGGCTTTGTTCTCCTTCAAATTCACGAGAGGAGAATTGCATCCGGGATGCCGGGAATCGCGATTTCAGTGGCGCACCGCGCGACGACGAAACGTAATGAGTCGCAGCAATGCGTCCTCATCCGCGCCGTTGATGAGACCGTCGCCGTTCGCATCGCAACCCCATGAGCCAGCGAAACTTCCGTTCTGCGCGTCAATGGTCGCGTGCGAGCCGCCGTCATCGATTTCCTGCTCCAGTGAATCGATGTCGCGCCAGTCCGTAAGACCATCGCCATTGCAGTCGCCGCGCGCCGGAGGGAGCAGCTTGTAGACCGAGCTCGACGACGTTCCGGCGGTCGCAAAATAGATCGATCCGTCCTTCGCTTCGGTCACATCGATGACGAACTCAGGAAATGAATCGACGAGCGCGAGCGGTTCCGGGATCTCCTGCACGGCAAGACTCGGAAAGTAATAGACCGAACGGGTGACGAATGCGCCTAACAAGTACCCGGTGCTGAGCAACGGATTCGCGCCGCTGAGACGCGCGAGTCCGGTCGGCGCGACGGTGTGATCGAACGTGAAGACCGGCGCCGTCGATCCTTCGAATTGCTCCTGATGTCCGAACGTGAGCGGCCATCCGCAATTCGCACCTTCGCCGACGATGTGCAGCTCATCGCCCTGATCGGGGCCGTTGTCGCCGACGACAATTTTCTCGAGTTGCGGATCCCACGCGAGATCGTAAGGATTGCGCATGCCGAGCGCCCACTGACTTGCTTCGCCGGTCGCGGGATCGATGCGCCAGATCTTTCCGCCATTCCATTCGGGCTTCTGCGCGATGGTGCGGCCGGCATATTCGCCAATCCCGACAAACACCTTTCCATCCTGCCCGATGGTGGGATTTCCGCCGTGATGTTCATCCGACACGCCGCGCTCGCGGTCCTCGATGTCGCAGGCGAACGCTTTCAGCACGAGCCGCGTGCCGTTGACGAGATCGACTCGCGCGATCACGTCGTCGAGCACTTTGTCTTCGTACCACGTCGTGTAATGCACGACGGCGGTGCGATCGTCGAGCAGCGCCATGCCGAGAAGTCCGCCGTTGCCGCCGGCTTTCGTTGGAACGGCGAGCACGCGCTCGGACTGACCGTCCTGCGTTGCGCGATGAATCCAGCCATCGGTGGTGGTGAAGTAAATGCGGCCCACCGAGTCGGTGACGACGGAACTGACGAAGCCGTCAGCACGGCCGACGGTCTCGGCGCGAAAGCCGGGCAACAACCCCGCCGTGAGTTGGAGAGAGGAAAGAAGAAAGAGAATTCCGAGGAGCGACCTGAGGCATTTCATCCGGGTAACCGCGCGTAGAAAAATCTGCGCCAGCATATCGGAATAGGAGTCACCGTAATCGAGTTGTGCAGGTTCCTTGACGCAAGCGCGGTGCGATGAGATCATCCGCCCCGCTTCGCCGGAAGGGAAGCAACGACGCGCCGCAAGGCGCACTCAAACAGTGTCGCGGGGTGGAGCAGTCTGGTAGCTCGTTGGGCTCATAACCCAAAGGTCGCAGGTTCAAATCCTGTCCCCGCAACCAACGCGAATCAATCAGGGCAAGAACTTACGGGTTCTTGCCCTTTTGCTTTTCTTGGCATTATTGATTTCACGCTACTACCTAGAATCAACAACTTACACTCACCAAAAACCGCCTCGACCTAGCACAGAACCGTCATGTGGTGCGCGACAGCTGCATGTATCCATAGGTTTTCCCTTAAACGCGTCCTCCGGCTCGTTTGGTTCGCGCCCACGCCGACCTTCATCACGATGGCGGGGTCGTCGATCAGCTTCGGCACGAAGCGTGATGCGAACTTGGCCTCGAGATGGTTCTTCATCGGCCTAAACACGCCACAATTGTTGATGAACAATCCCGAACATCCCAACCACTTAACTCGAGTTGACCAAAATCGGACTCGAGTCTTGACTTTCTGCAGCCTCAGCCACAAAATGCAAAGTGCCTGGCCGAAATGGTTCGGTCCAGGCACTTTGAAACTGGCCCAAGTGCTATCGGGCAAGCGTCGCAGCTAGATGTTAGCACCGTGGCCTCTCCCGCGGCAATTGCCGCAGAAAGGTTTAACAGTATGCTTAACCCTACAGATGGTCACATCATTGCCGGAGTAGTGCTCGACGCCAACCGTTTCTCCGGCAAGATGAGAGGAGCACAGCTGCTTCAGCTGGCTGTCGATCCTCGGAAGACAGAGGACCTCGCGCAGGTCTCAGCGAGCACGGAGCTCGAGTCGCTGCGTAAGATGCGGATGGAAGTGCAGCGTCTGTTCGAGGGCGCCAAGGCCAAGAACGTCGAACCGTACGCGGACTATATCGTCGGGATTAACCGCGGAACGAGCGGGATGACGCCCCCCATCATCCTCTTTACGGAAACGAAGCTGCCGATGCACGAGAAGGATGACGGCACGGCATTCCTCCAGATCCCCTACGACGCGCAAGTCGTCGCGATCGACGGCGAGACGCAGCTTGCAGCGCGTTTCCTTGCAGCCCAGAAGAACGCGACCACGAAGAATGAGTTCGTTCCGGTCGTCGTATGCCACGGTCAGACCACGGAATGGGCTCGCCAGGTCTTCCATGACCTCAATCTCCTCGGCGTACGCCCGAACGCCGCCGTCGGAATCTCCATGGACGCTCGCGACCCGCTGACGTTCGTCGCGCGGCAGGTCGAGAAGAAGGTGCCGTTCTTCAACGGGCGAGTGAATACCGTTCGCCGCCAGCTCCGGAAGTCTGACCCTCATGTCGTGACCGTCACCTCTCTCCGCGGAGCGTGTGTCACGTTGGCCGAGGGAATTGGAGGTGTGAAGTACGGCGCCCGTCCAGTCTTCATCGACATTAAGGAAGTGCCGAAAGTCGAAGAGGTGGCAACCGAATGGTTCTCTGCGGTCGCACAGACTATTGGTTCCGCAATTGAAGATCGTCAGCGCACCGTGGCCGGCGCACCGCCGGTGATGGCCGCGATCGGCGCGATGGGCCATGAGCTGATCAAGATCAGCGACAAGGCTGAAAGAGACGCCAAGCGCGCGGAACTCCTCGAGCGCCTGCGCGACGTCCGTTGGGACAGATCGAAGGCGTGGGAAGGTGTTGCCGGTAAATACAGCCCACAAGGGAACTTCTCCGTTGGCGGCTCGAAGGAAACGGCGTACGCCATCTACAGCGCGCTCACCGACCCCACCAGCCAAGGCTACGGCCAGATTCGCCTCTCGCCTCAGGCGTAACTCCAAACACTCCTGACACGAAGGGCGTGGTGTTAAGCCACGCCCTTTCTCTTCCTCAGGCCGTTCCCGGCACTCGCACCTATCCACCGAATACGTAGAGTGAGTGGGAAGTACCCACGTACAATGCGGTCGCCCCGATTTTGCTCCTTGCGATTGCCTCGAGCACACGCACCAAAATCCCGCCCGCTTCCGTTGATCTGGATTTCCGCCGAGCTCTCTACGAACGACACGGACTCCAAATAGGCCGGCTGATCGGCTCCCTTCGACGCGTTTGACCTAGCACGGCAACCGTATCCGTCGCGAGTCAGGAACTAACCGCTATCGAATCAATGCCTTGCGATTTCGACATGTTCCGAAGCCCCTACAACCCAAAGGTCGCAGGTTCAAATCCTGTCCCCGCAACCAACGCGAATGATTGAACGGCCACCGCAAGGTGGCCGTTCCTGTTTTCTCGAGTTCGCGCGCGATTCTGCTACTTCGCTTCGGCGCGGGCGGCGTCGATTGCGGCGCGGAGGCCCTGCTTCGCGCGAATCTCGTGAATGCGCGCGTGTGCTTTCTCCGGGAGGGAGCGCAGCAGCACGATCAGCGTGCCCGCGGGGCCACGGACGTGGCCTTTCGATTTCGACCCGGACGATTTTTTCGTCGCGGACGATTTCGGCGCGGACGCTTTCACTGCCGCGGCGGCCGGTCGCGCACTCGGCGCGGGCTTGCTCGCTGCCGCGCCAGATCCGCGCAAACTTGCGAGTCGTGCCTCGATCGCTGCGATCTCCTGCGGAAGACGAGCGAGGATCGAATTGATTTCGGCCTGCGTGACTTTTCCGTCCGCGCGCAGCCCTTCGAGAACCCATTGAGCCAGTTCTGGTTTCACCATAGAACTGACATATTACAAGTTCGGCGGGTCAATCGGTTCCGGAGATTATTCCTAACCCGGCTTTTTTGCTGCACCGGACCCTGTGCATCTACGCGTCAGAACGTTGCACGCTGTGGGAAAATCGCGCGCTTCATGCCCCTGCTCCCCGCAGTCTTTCAAGTCCTCGCAACATCCGCTGCATGCTGGGGACTCTGGTGGCTCTGGACGCGGTTCGCGACCGAATCACGCGCGACGCAACGCGTGATCGCAGGAGGATTCATCATTCGCGGTCTGGCCGGAGCAGCGCTGTTCTGGATTTCATGGCTCGAGCTGCCGATCGCTCGCTCGCTGCAGACCGGCAAAGGATTGTGGTTCTTCGCCGTCGATGGACATGCGTTCATGAACGTCGCGACACAGGCGGCGTCCGAGGGATTGCTTGCGGTTTTTCAGTTGCATGGACTCGTCTACTCGCTCGAGTTCGTGCGATGCCTCGCGCTCTTCTGCTGGTTCTTCGGCTCCGTCGCATCCGTTGGCTTACTGCTCAACGAGCTCACGTTTCTGCTGCTCGCTCTCGCCATCGTGCGATGGGCCGCACGCAACCGAATCGAATCGCGTCACGTAACGCTCGTTCTCGCCGCCGTGAGTTTTTTTCCATCATGGATCCTGTGGTCGCTGCAGCCGCTGAAAGACACGACGTTCCTGCTGCTGATCGTTGTGTTCGCGTTGTTGTGCGATGGGTTCTGGCGCGCGTGGCCCGATGGCAAACGCGCCGCGCTGCACATCGCGATGATGGCCGCGACGCTGTATCTCATCGCCAGCATTCGCTGGTACTACGCGATGCTCGCCGGCGCGGCGGCGCTCCTTCTCAGCGCGACGATTCTGCGCGCGCCGCGCCGCGTTCTTGCGATTCGTGCGATCGCGTTGTTCGTCCTGACGATCGCCATTCACACCGCGATCGTGCGGGGCGGCGCCTACTACATGCCTCCGTTATTTCTCTCGATGCTCGAGCCATCGAAACGGCACGCGGCGGGTTGGGAACCGCGGTCGGATCCGCAGGTCGTGCGACACGTGTTCAGGGAACACCGCCAATGGTTCGAGAATCGCCGCGAGGCGGCGACACACATCAAGGCCGGACCCACACTGATGCGGCTCGACGCGTTCCACCTCGGCAGCACGGCGCGCAAAACGATCGCAGGCCTCTCCGGCATTTTTCTTCCGCAATCGCTCACAAACCGCCTCGGCCTCATCTCGGTCGAGGGCGGAAGAGGGCTGATGGGATTCACCGATGTCGATTCCCTTTGCATGCTGGCGCTCCTCGCGATCGTCGTGATCAAACTTGCGCGACGCGGACGAAGCGCATGGCGCGATCCGCTGATCGTCTATCTCGTCATCGTGACGCTTTGTCTCACGCTCTCACTCGCCTACACCGTCACGAACCTCGGCGCACTGGTCCGTTATCGCGCCATGATCGTCGCAACGTTGCTCCTGTTGACGCTCGTCACGGAACGACGCGGTGGCGATCCCTATAATCCCGGCATCTCGAACAGACAGGCGGAGCCATGACCCGTAAAGTTCTCATTGCAGCACTCACTCTCGCACTCGGCACATCACTCTTCGCCGACGTTACGATCAAACAAACGACCAGCGGCAAAGGCATGGGCGTCGCCGCATCCGGCACCTCGACCACGTACATCAAAGGCATGAAGATGCGCGCCGACGTCGAAGCACGCGGCACGGTGATGTCGACGATCTTCGACGTCGAGAATCAGAAGATGTACGTCTTCGACTCGAAAAAGAAGAGCGTCGACGTGTGGGACATGCAGGCGTTCTCCGCCGAGCTTGCGAAGAACGTCGAGACCGGCGAGATCAAAGCGTCGGTGAAAGCGAACGGACAGAAGAAAGAGATCGCCGGCAAGTCCGCGACCGGCTACGACCTCAGCGTCTCCGTTCCCGCGAAGATGGGCGGCAGCGACGACATGATGATGACCGTGAATCTGCGCGGGCCGATGTGGGTCGTGAAGAATGCGCCCGGCACCGCGGAGTACATCGCGTTCTACAAAGCCGCGGCAGACAAGGGATGGATCTTCAGCGATCCGCGCGCCGCGAAAGGTTCACCGGGACAGGCGAAAGCGATCGCCGAGATGCAGCGACAACTCGCATCGACCGGCGGCGTACCGTACGAAACGACGATGGACGTTTCGATCGAAGGCGAAGGACCGATGGCCGCGATCATGTCGCGCATGGGCGGCATGTCGATGACGACGACGATCACCAGCGTCGACACCAGCGCGATCGATGACTCGCTCTTCACGCCGCCCGCGGGCTACAAGCTCGTTCCGAAAAAGTAAGTGCCTCGATGAAACCAGAAACGATTCGCGCACTCGTCACCGGCGGTAGTTCCGGCATCGGAAAAGAAATCGCGAAAGAGATCGTGGGTCGCGGCGGCAAAGCCGTGATTTGCGGTCGCGATGCGCAGAAGCTCGCGGCCGCGGCCGAGGAGATTGGTGCGATTGCGGTGGAAGCGGATGTGTCGATCGAAGCGGATGCGATTCGCGTCGTGCAGCAGACGATCGAGAAACTCGGCGACTACAACGTCCTGATCAACAACGCCGGCTTCGGCTCGTTCGCGCCGCTGCTCGACACGAAACTCGACGAGATGCAGCGCGTGTTCGCGACGAACGTCTTCGGCGCGATGGTCGTGGGACGCGAATCGGCGAAGCACTTCGTCGCGAAGCAAACCGGCAACATCATCAACATCTCTTCATCCGCGGGACGTCGCGGATTTGCGGGCGGCACCGCGTACGTCGCGAGCAAGTTCGCGCTCTCCGGTATGACCGAATGCTGGCGCGCGGAATTGCGCAAATCGAACGTGCGCGTGATGCAGATCGATCCGAGCGAAGTACAGACCGAGTTCTTTCAGGGACGCGCGTTCAGCGAACGCAAGCTGCGCGCGTCCGACATCGCGCACGCGGCGATCGCGATGCTCGAGATGGAGAACCGCGGCTTCATCACCGAGCTCGCGGTGTGGGCGACGAATCCCGACTAGAAGAGATCGCGAATCAACACGTAGTTCTTCATCGCGTCGACGGTCTTCGGCGAGATCTCTTCGAGGAAGAAGGTCAGCGCTTCGATCGTCGTCGCGGGAATCGCGTAACGCGTGATGAACTCGACGCTCGTCTCGCGACTCACGGACGCGGGATCGATTCCGAACAAATCATCCACCGCGCGTTCATTCGGATTCACGACGATCGCGTCGATGCCTGCATCGCGAAACGCGGCGATGAAATCGTCTTTGCGATAGCCGTAGTGCGTACACGCGAGACACGCAACGACCGGCACGTCGCGTCGCGGCAGTTGCGCGATCGCGCGATTCACCCACATGCGAATTTCCTGGCGTGTGCGCGAGCCTTCGCGATCTTCCGAGATTGTGTCCGCAAGTCCGGGACACGCTTGCGAGATCACGCGCGACGCATCGACGCCACGCGATGCGAGCAGTCGCGGATACGTGCCCGCGTCGATCGTCGTCTGCGTGCCGAAGATGATCGCGGTGCGATTCGTTGACAACTCGCGCAGCAGCAACTCGACCGCACTTTCGACGATGCCTTTCACCGGCACCGTCGTCTCGACGAACGGCAACAGCACCGAGAGTGTGTTGCACGCGACGTAAATCGAATCGGGCGCAAATCGCGCGGTCACGTTGCGCAGAAAGCGCTCGAACGTTTCGATCTTCACGTCACGCGACGGCATCGAGTTGTAGCCGTAGTCGTTCTCCGGTGCGGCGTTCGCGAACGTGAAGCGCACCGGCTCGGTGAAGCCGTGCTCGCGCACGAAACGTTCGGCGTATGCAACGACGGAGAGTCCGCCCACTCCGGAATCGGTAATGAGGATGTGCATCACTTCGCCTCGAGCGCGAATCGATTGGTCATGAGGTCGAGCAGGATCGGGACGTGATGATCTTTGAGCGCGTACAGCGACGCGTCTTCGAGCTCGAGCGTCACGAGATTGAGTCCGCGCTCGCCAGCCCACGTGCCCATCGAGCCTGGCGTCGGATACCCGATCTCGGTGAGAAACGGCAGCGCGCAACGATCGGCGAGTTGTCGGCCGAGGTGCGAGGCGCCGGAGTCATCGACACATGCGAGCGCCGAATGCAGGCTCACGACCGCGCGCGGCTTCAACTCATCGATCAACGCGATCAATGCTTTCGTTTCGGGTTCCGATGCTGGCTCGCTTCCGGTCGTGAGCAGTTGATCGCGCGCATCATTCGCGCGGCTCTTGTAGAACACGGGATCCGCGCTCCAGTTCGACGTCGGAAAGTTGCGATTGAGATCGACGCCGCGCACATTGCCGCGCGTGCCGCGAATCGTGCCGTCGGGATTGCCGCAGAGAATCACCGCCGCTTGCAGGTCTTCATTCGGCAGACAACGCAATGCTTCCGAAACGACGACCGTGGTCTCGGTCTCATCGCCGTGAATCGCCGCGAGGATCAACACGTCCACGCGATTCGATTCGGGCAGATACACGTACAGCGGCAGCCCATCGACCGAGGTTCCGTAGGTCGTGCTGCGATGACGAATTACGCCGCGGTCGCGTCTCTCGACGAGTCGTTGCTCACTCATGCGCGAATCCTAACGTGGCGACGTTGCAATCTCTGCATCCGAAAACTTCAACACCTCACTGACCGCGAGCAGCAAACCACCCGGTCCGTAATTCACGTTGACCGCCGGATCACTCGACGCGATCTGCGCGCAACCGGGACCGATGTCGGGCGGCTGAATGCCGTTCACGGCGCCATCGTGTTCGACACGTCGCAGCAGCACCGCCATCGCGCGCATCACGATCGGGATGTACGTCGCGCGGTCCAGCCATCCTTCATTCACTCCGCGCGCGAGGAAGAACGTCAGGAGGGCAGTGCCCGACGTTTCCGAAACGCCGCCGCATTCATTCGGACGCGAAAGCGTCGACGGCCATCCACCATCCGCAACACGACGCGCGATCAATGACGCAGCCGCGCTCTGCAACATCGCACGCAGCTCCGACCGGGTGAGCGTTTGATCGTAGCGACCGCCGGTGTACGGCGCATCGATCACTTCCGCGGCTCGCGACAGCGCGATCAACGCCCAGCCATTGCCGCGCGACCAGAACGCATCATGGCCTTGCATGTCCGCGGCATGTTGAAAGAGATCGTGCATGTCGTCCCACAACAAATCGCCACGACGCTCGCGCGTCACAGGCAACGATGTCGACGGCACGCGATGTTCGTACACGTACGATTCGATCCATTCGTACGCGAGGTTGCGCGCAAGCTCGTTGCCGGGCAGCGTGTCCTGCGACGAGCCGTACATCGAAAGCCACGGCACGAGCATGTACAGATCGTCCTGCCAGAAGCGCGCACCGTATCCTCCTTCGATCCACCACGGATCGCGCGGAGCTCCATTCGATGGCGTCACGCGCATCGCATGTTCCGCGAATCGCATCGGTCCATCGAGCTTCGTGAGCAGCGCCGCGCGACGCGGGTCGCTCGGCGGAAGTAATCGATACAAATCGAGCGCGGGCTGACCGAACGCGGTGCCATCGCCCCACCACACGGTTTCGATCGGATCGTCACTGTCGAGCAGCACCGACGCGACGCGCTCGATGTACTTCTCGCGAAGCGCGGGCACCTGCTCCGCGAAGAGCACGAGCCCATCGAAATACACGGCGTTCTCCCAATGCAGTCGCGGGTGGTAAGTCCAGGTCACGCGATCGGCGACGTTCGTCGCGGTAGCGATGAGTCGCGCGCGATCGAGAGGCGCAGGCGGCGCTACGGCGCGGCGCTTCGGAGCAGCAAAAACGGGAACGGTGAGAACCAGGAGCAGGGGAAGAATCCGAGGCACGTTCACGCGAACAGATACGGATTCAAAGGGTATTTCGATGAGGCGTGTACACCAACGCTCGCCGTCCTCGTATCAATCGAGCGAAGGAGACACGACACCCATGACCCTCGTCACACGAACCGTTCTGCTGCTGACGCTCATCGCCGCGCTCGCCAGCGGCGCATTCGCACAGGAAGCCGCGAGCACGGCCGCGAGCACGGAAACGACCGCGACTACCGCGAAGACCCCGACGTCCGCGGTCGAAACGACACCGACGTCTGAGCCGCAGAGCAGCCACGAAACGCGCAGCCAGTTTTTCAGCCTGCTCCAGCAGTATCCGCCGGAGCTCGGCACGATCCTCTCGCTCGATCCGACGCTGCTTTCGAACGACGCGTTTCTGAACGGCTATCCCGAGCTCGCGCGTTACGTCGCGACGCATCCGGAGGTGCGCCGCAATCCGCGATTCTTCCTCAACAACTATCAGGAGAATCGCAGCACGATGATCGACGATGTGCTGCAGGGCATCTTCATCCTGCTGATGCTCAGCTTCTTCGCGTTCGTGCTCGCGTGGATGTTGCGCACCGTCATCGAACAGCGCCGCTGGAGCCGTCTCTCGCGCACGCAGACGGAAGTGCATACGAAGATCCTCGATCGCTTCGGCACGAGCACGGAGTTGCTCGAGTACATGAAGACGCCGGCGGGCACGAAGTTCCTCGAGTCCGCACCAATTCCTCTGCGCGAAGCGCCAGTGCAGAACGCATCGCTGTCGCGCCTGTTGTGGTCAATCCAGGTCGGCATCGTCGTCGCCGCCGGCTCCCTCGGCACGCTGCTCGTGAGCGCGCGCTTCGACAAGGACTCGGCCGCGGGTCTCTCCGCAATCGGCGTCATCGGTCTCTGCATCGGCTTCGGCTTCATCGTCTCCGCGATCATCTCGCTGATCGTGTCGCGCCGCTTCAACACGTGGCAAAGCGGTGACGCCGCGGCGCTCGGCGACGGGTCCGTGCGATGATCGAAGGGATGAACTTTCCGCTCGTGATCGGAGAACTGCCATCGGCCGGTACGCGTTCGGCGAGTGGCGCCGTGACGCTCATGAGCGAGGACGAGTTCCGTGCGTTCTATGAACGCACGGCTCGTCCGTTATGGTCGTATCTCTCGCGCATCACCGGCGACCGGCAGCAGGCCGACGATCTCCTTCAAGAGGCCTACTACCGTTTCTATCGCGCCGGACGCACGCACGAGAGCGAAGCGCATCGCCGCAACTCGCTCTTTCAGATCGCCACGAATCTCGCGCGCGATGTTGCGCGTCGCGACAAACGTCACGGCGAAGTGCAGCTCGTCGATGAAGATGACTCGCCGCTGCCGCAGCCGGTGAGCGAAGTGCCGCATCCCGATCGCGAAATCGCGGTGCGCACGGATCTCTCACGCGCATTGACGAAGCTCGAGCCACTGCAACGCGAGATGTTGTGGCTCGCGTACGCGCAGGGCGCGTCGCACGAAGAGATCGGCGCGATTCTTGGAGTGCGTGCGATCAGCGTGCGCACGCTGCTGCTGCGGGCGCGACGAAAGCTCGCGAAGATGCTCGACGGAGGTGCGCAATGATCTGCACGCGCGAAGACGAATTGCTCGATGCGTTAGGCCGCGGCTACGTCGGCGCGGAGCTCGAGTCGCACGTCCGCGGATGCGAGTCGTGCAGCGAGTTGCGCAACGTCGCCGGCGCGCTGCTCGATGAGCAGACCATTGCCATGACCGAGGCGCCGATTCCGAGCGCCGGAACGATGTGGTTTCGCCTGCAACTGCGCCATCGTCAGGAAGCACAAACCGCGGCGCGTCGCTCGTTGTACGCCGGCCAGGCAATCACGATCGCGATCGCATTGATTCTCGCTCTGCTCGTGTTCCGCCCGCAGTTCATCGCGGAGATGAGAAACGTGACGTCGATTCCGATGCTCATGACGATCGTGGTCGCAACGCTGATCGCCGTGGCCGCACCAATCGGCGGCTGGTTTGCGCTGCGATCGAAGTGACCTGTCGTCCCGAGCGTGAGCGAGGGATCTGGAGCATGATTCGCGCTCGCTCGCTACGCTCGGGATGGGTGCATGTCATCCCGAGCGTGAGCGAGGGATCTGGAGCTCGGGTGGCG
>JBQCJC010000299.1:0-17681 GCA_051953135.1 Thermoanaerobaculia bacterium
CCGTTGTGCTGCTCATTCGTCCGAAGTTTGCGATGGCCGTGTTCGCGATGACGTTGTTCGCACTGACGCTGCTTGTGCTCAAGCAGATCGCGCAGAAGCGTTTGATGATCTGGAACGTCGGGGTCGCGATCATTGCCGTCATCGTCGCGGCGTCGTTATTCACGATTGCGTCGCGCACACGCGAAGCGTCGAAAGCGTATCCACCGCGCACGAGCGCGTTGCTGAAGAACGGACCGACGTTGATCCTTCGACCGTCGCGCATCGAGTGGAAAGAGCGCGTCACGATCGCCGATCGCGCCACACGCCAGCTCGACTCCGCGCGCAATCGATTCATCCGTGCCGACGTGCGATCGCGCGCAGGATCGGGACTCGATGCGACGCGGTTCCGATCGCCGAGGGACGTCATCGCGTATCTTCCGCGCGCGGCTGCGATCGGCTTGTGGAGTCCGTTTCCGAACGCGTGGCTCGCGTCGGGACAGCGCGTCGGATCGAGTGGCCGTTTGCTCGCGGGACTCGAAACACTCGCGATCTACATCCTGCAATTGCTCGCGGTCGTCGCGATCGTGTTGCGTCCATACCGGCTGCGCGCGTTGTTTCTCACCATCATCGCCATGGGCTCCGTCACCGCCCTCGGGTTTGTCGTCACGAACGCCGGAACGCTCTACCGATTTCGCTACGCGTTCTGGTTCCTGCTGATCATTGCCGGTCTCGCTGGTGCGGAGAAACTGTTGCTCTTCGCGCGCGCACGACGCGGCGTCATCGTCGCGATCACGTGTCTTTTTCTGAGCGCGTGCACGTACTCGCCCGCGAACGTGATCACGCTGCGCAACTTCACCGGCATTCCGATCGAAGCGATCTATCTCGCGCCGACGAATGCGAACGATTGGGAAGAGAACGTGCTCGAATCGGGCGTTCTGCACGACGGTTCATCGATCGACATTCGCTTCGATCCACGCGCGACGGAGGCGTTGTGGGATTTGCGCATGACGTCCGGACCATACGAATCGCGCTGGCTGCGACTGGAACGCGCGAAGATTCAGACGATCTCGCTGACGATGGCTGATGGTGTCGCGATCGCCGAGCTCGAAGCGAAGCGCTGACGCGATACGATCTCGACGATGCGCGTACTCATCCTCGGCGCTGGATCTCAAGGTGCGATCGTCGCCGATGCATTGTTGCGCGCGCACGAGGCAGGATCGCCTGCGACGCCGATCGGATTCATCGATGACTTTCATTCCGGCGATGTGCTCGGCCTGCCGATTCTCGGCCGGATCGAAACGATCGGCGCAATCGAACACGACGCGTTGATCATCGCGATCGGCGACAACGCAAAGCGCCGCGCGCTGTTCAGCGCATTCGAATCAACCAGCGAAACGATGATCACCGCGCAGCATCCGTTCACCTCCATCGCGCCGGACGTGATCATCGGCGATGGCTCGATGATCTCCGCGGGTGCGATCGTGACGCCGCGCGCACGCATCGGCCGCGGTGTCTTGTTGAACACGAAATCATCCGTCGATCACGACACGATCGTCGGCGACTTCGCGCACATCTCCGTGGGCGCCACCGTTGGTGCGAAGTGCGTGATCGGCGACGAGGCAATGATCGGACTCGGGGCGTCCGTGAGCTCCGGGTGCCGTGTTGGCGCGCGCAGCGTCATCGGCGCCGGTGCGGTGGTGGTGCGCGACATCCCGCCGGACGTCGTCGCCTACGGTGTTCCAGCGCGCGTCATGCGCAACGCTTGATAAAGCGCATCGTAATCGGCGCCGGTGCGTTCGAGCGTGAATCGTTCGAGCATGAATGCGCGTCCCGCTTCGCCGAATCGCGTCGCTTCTTCGCGATTCGCGAGCATGCGCTCGATCGCGTTCGCGAGATCGTTTGCATTCGCCGGCTCGACAAGCAATCCCGTTTCTTCATGAATCACGGCCTCGGGCATGCCGCCGACGCGCGTCGCAATCGTGGGCCGCGCCATAATCAGCGCTTCGAGCGTTCCGCCGAGTCCCTCGGTGAGCGCGCATTGCACCGCAATGTCGAGCGCCGCGATCGTGTCGACGAGATCGTCGCGATGGCCGGTGAAAATCACGCGATCGCCGAGATCTTGTGATTCCGCGATGAGCGCCTGGCGATACTTCTCGCCGAGCTCATTCGAACCGCTGCCGACGAGCACGAAGCGCGCGTTCGGAAAGCGCCGCGTGACGATGCGCGCGGCATCGAGAAAATAGTCGTGACCTTTGAGCCCGATGCCGTGCGTTGCCGCCGGCGTTTGCGGTCCACGCGTCGGCGGATAGAAGTGCGCGATGACGCCGACGAGCGGCGTGTCGTCATCGACGCCAAGCTCGCGACGCACGCGCGCACGATCCGCAATCGCCGGATCGAATGCCTCAGGACGTGAGCCGTAGTAAACCGTGGCCAGTCGATCATCGGGTGCGTGCAGATGTTCGCGGCTGAGTTGCGTCGCGTACTCGCAACCGCCAACGATCCGGTCATCGAGCTTCCACGTGAATTGGTCGATGAGTCGCGTGAACGGTGCTTCGAGATGACGCGGACTGGCGAGCGACGTCACGTGCGGCACGCGCGCGAGCACGCAAGCGAAGCGCGCGACGAGATTCGCGACGAAGATGTGCGAGTGCGCGATGTCGATGCGCTCGCGACGCAGAATCCATGCGAGCTTCAGCACCGCCCACGGCAGTTTCAGCAGATAGAACGGCAGTCGCGCGCGATCGAGACCCTTCGCGATGATGAGCGGAATCGTGTAGTGACGAACGCCGATCGCATCGAGGCGCGACGCGAGATCGCCGTCGCCGGATGCGATCACGGCAATCACGTCGTGGCGGCGACGCTGCAGTTCCGCGCAGATCTCGGCGAACCACGGCGAGCGATTCGACGCCGCTGCGATCTGCGCGATGCGAAGAGACGGCTGCGGCATTGCGATCAGCTTCGCATCATCGGTGCGGTCTCGCGAGCCTGTTCGACTTCCTGCGCGATCGCATCGCAAACATACGCAACGTCGTCATCGGCCATGCCCGGCCCGAACGGCAGCGCGAGCATCGAACGCCCCGCGGCCTCGGCGTTCGGGAAATCGCCGCGGCGAAATCCGAATCGCTCGATGTAGAACGGCTGCAGATGAATCGGCCAGAAGTACGGCTGGGATGCGATGCCGCGATCCGCGAGACGCTGCCGCAGATGATCGCGATCGATGTCGGGCGCGAGACGAATGGCGTAGAGAAACCAGCTCGTGGTCATGTCGCGACGCGGTGCCGCGAGCGGGGAGACGCCATCTAGATTCGCGAGCAATTTCGAATAGAGACGCGCGACCGATTCGCGTCGCTGCAGCAGTTCATCGAGACGGCGCAGTTGTGAGAGACCAAGCGCCGCGCTGAGCTCGTCCATGCGGTAGTTGTAGCCGAGGCGCTCGTAGCGGAGCCATTCGGGATCGGAGGAACGCCCCTGATTGCGAAGACTGCGAAACAGCCGCATCCACGCGTCATCATTCGTGACGAGCATCCCGCCTTCGCCGCTCGTGATCTGTTTGTTCGGATAGAAGCCGAACGTCGCCGCATCGCCGAACGCGCCCGCGTAAACGCCGTCGGCTTTTGCGCCGAGCGCTTCGCATGCATCTTCGATCACCGGGATGTGATTGCGATGCGCGACGTCGAGAATGTCGCGCAACTCCGCGGGCCGTCCGAACAGATGCACCGGCAGCACCGCGCGAAGCACACTCGTGTCCGCATTGCACGTGCGCGGCAGCAAGTGCTGCCAGCCCGCGCGGCGATGCACGAGCGTCTCGATCGCATCGCACGTTTTGGCGGGATCGATGTCGAGTGTCTCGGGATCGATGTCGACGAACACCGGGATGCCACGCTCGTACAGAATCGCGTTCGATGACGCGACGAACGAATACGGCGACGTGATCACGAGATCGTCGTCACGCACGCCCGCGGCGATCATCGTCATGTGCAGCGCGGCGGTGCCGCTCGACACGGCGATCGCGTGGCGCACGCCGATGCGTTCCGCAAACTCGCGCTCGAATGTCTCGGCGGTTTTTCCGGACGCGAGATAGCGCGACGCGAGCACTTCGTTGACGGCGCGAAAGTCGGCTGGGTCGACATCGGGAACTGCGAGCGGCACGACACGTTTGGGTTCCATCGTTGGAGGGTTCGTACGATACCTCAGCTGACCGAACGCGCGTTCGCTCGGCGGAGACGCAACCGCAGCAGGGCGAGCACGACCGGAAGCAGGCGAAACGGCAGCATCGCGGCGCGCGCAAGCGTCGTCGTCCATCGATAGCCGTTCTTCGACGGCAACGCCGAAAGCAACTCCTCGGTCGATGCGACGGTGTGCGCGAGCGTGAAGTTCGCGAGCATGTGTTTGCGTCCGTTCACGCCGAGCTTGCGTGCGAGCTCGCGATCGCGAATCAAGCGCACGATCGCATCCGCGAGCGCGGGCGGATCATCGACAGGAACGACCAGTCCGGTTTGCTCGTGCAGCACCGTGTCGGTGAATCCGCCGATGTTCGAAACGATCAGCGGGTTCTCCATCAGCAACGATTCCACCGTGCCGGCGAGGTTGTCGCTGAGCGAGCAATGCACCGAGATGTCGAACGCCGCGAGCACGTCGGCGACGTCGTTGCGCTCGCCGGGAAAAATCGTCGCGTGCTCGATGTCGAGCGACTTCGCGAGATTCTTCAACTCCTGCTCGTACGCTTCGCCTGTTGGTCCCCAGCCGCGTCCGACCAGCACGAACTTCGCGTCGGGGATTTGCGCGAGCACGCTCGGAATCGCGCGCAGCAATACGTCGTGACCTTTGATGCCGCGCCCGAGGAGATGTTGCGGGACGACACGGCCGCGGCGCGCCGGTGGATAGAAGTACGCGATCTTGCCGATGAGCGGCGTCGCGTCATCGATGCCGAGCTCGTGTCGCACGCGTTCACGCTCGGTCGTCGACGGATCGTGCGCGCTCTGATCGACCGCGTAGAAGATCAGCGCGAGTTGTTCTTCGGGAATGCCGTACTTTGCATACAGCTCGCGCGTGTAGCTGCTCGACGCGATCGTTTTCGTGTCGCAGAACGCGGTGCCGATCTCGAGCACGCGCAGCACTTCGGATTCGAGCGACAGCGGATGCACGTTGCCCGCGAAATGGAACGGCACGTCGGCGAGCCACGATGCGAGTCGCGCCGTGATCACCGAGTTGACGATATGGCTGTGCACGACGTCGGGACGCAGGCGGCGCAACGTGCGCGTGAGTTGGAACAACGCCGTGAGTTTGTGCAACGGATTGAGTCCGTTGTAAATGATGTCGGCCGGCGCCTCATGCGCCCGAATCCCAACCATCGCCAGTTCCTCGGCGATCGGGCCTTGTTGCGGCACGATCACTTCGACGTGATGGCCGAGTCGTTTTTGTTCGCGCGCGAGCGCGACCATCCACGGCGCACCGATCGGCGTCGCGACGAGATGCACGATCCGGCGGCGCGGCGCATCAGACATCGATCTGTTTCGGCTCCATGAGATGCAGATGACGCTCGTCGGGTTCCGGCGCGCGCGAAAACTTCAACGCGTACGGCAACGCCTCATCATCATTGCGAAACGCGAACCCGTGCAGGTTGCGCGGCGCGATGCCGATGCGTGCGCCGAACAGCACCAGCGGCTCGAACAGATGGAATTGGCGCAGTACGCGCGCGATCGTTTGCGCGGCGCGATGTGCGAGCGTGGGTTCGGTTGATGGTGGCGGCAGCGGTACCGGCTCGATCACCGGCGCGCCGTCCCAGCCCTTCGATTGCAGATACGCGCTGAGACGCGCGTGAATCTCCGGATCCTGCACGAACTTCAATCCGTCGGCGAGATCGCGGAGATACGCCTCGCGATCGATCTCCGGGAAGCGTGCGGCGTCGGACTCCGCGCGCACGAGCGCGTACTCGTGATACAGCATGTTCTGCCCGAGGTTGAGGCCGGGGAGTGGTGCGGCGTGGAGCCATGGACGATCGCCCCACATCTTCATGAAATCGTCGAACTCCGATGTGCCGCCGCCTTTGAGATAGCCCGCGCCGTTGCTGCGTTGAATCGCGTACAGCACGCCGAGCGGCGCGTTGAAATGCAGGAAGTCATCGAACAGCGCGCAGAAGCGCATGCAGAACGCGGCATCGGGGCCGGTCGAATCACAGAGATCGCCGAAGCGCTCGATCACGCGCTCGAGCACGAAGCGCGGTACGACGCAATTCGAGAGAATCGGGAACGCGTGTCCCATTTCCCACACGCGTCCCTGCGCGATCAGACTCGTCACTCGCTCGGCGCGAATCTCATACAACTTCCCGGTGTACGGCGGCTGCCACAGATGATGCACGCCGTTCTCGATCGAGATGAAATCGACGGCGTGCGTGATCACGCCTTGCGGAAAACGATTCGCGATCGAGAGCAACTCGCGCAGCTTCCCGCGCTTCGTCACCTTGCGGTCGTAGTGCACGGCGAAGTGCGTCGCGTTGCCGCGTCGCATCGCCTCGCGCACGCACCAGTCCCAGTTTTGCGGCATCGTGAGATCGCGCGGTGCGCGCATGTAGACGAGCCGATCGTCGCCGTAAGTGTTGCAGAACGACGCGAGTGTCTCGACCTCCGCGGTCGCATCGCTCGCTGAGTTGTCGCCGACGAAAACCTGCACATCGCGCGCTTGTTTGTCGTCGAGCAGCGAACGAATCGCGTTGATCGTCAGGCTCGCGCGGTTGCGCGTGGGAATCACCACTGCCAGTCGGACGTCAGTCATGAGATCCGTTTGAGGAATCCTCCGGAGAAATAGGAAACGGCGCGAGTGATCGCGCTCTCGTTGAAGAGAAACCGCGGCTCTTCGATGACGAACTCGGGATGCGTGCGTGCGAACTCCGCGGCCGCCGCGTTCGGATTGTTGGCCAGCCAGTCGCTCGACGTACGCGGCGCGCCGGTGGCGAGCTCCATGATGTGGCCGTCCATCGCGACGATGTACGAGCCATGACTCACGAGCGGCGCGTACGCGTCGAGCTCGCGCAGCACGTGCTCCTTCGTGTGATTCGAATCGAGGAACACGAGCACGGTCTCTCCGGGCTGAATTCGCGACGTCACCTGCGCGACGACTTCGGGATCGACGGAGCTGCCTTCGATCAGCGTGATCAGCGGAAACAGTCGATGCGCTTCGAGCGCGCTGCGGTTGTGTGCGCGGATGTCGATGTCGATTCCGATCACGCGTCCGCGGCCGAGCAGTTTGCAGAGACTGGCGCTGAGAATCAGCGAGCCACCGTGCGCGATGCCGGTTTCGACGATCACATCGGGCTGCACGCGGAAGATCAATTCCTGGATGCGGACGATGTCTTCGGGCAACTGAATGATCGGCCGGCCGAGCCAGGTGAACGAGTACGGATGCTTCACGTACCAGCCGGCGCGCAGCCACGCGTCGCTCACCGCCGCGAACGCTTCGGCGCTTTCCATCGGCAGCTCTCTCGTTTCGCCATCCTTCTCGATGACGACGATGCCGCGTTGTTCGTCGATCGTGATCACGCTGTTTCCTCGATGCGCAATGGTGTTGGAGTGAACGCGAATTCTTCTCGGATGCGAGTGATGTCGATGCGCGGAAAGCGAATCGATGGCGCGTTCTCGCGAACGCTCACGCGTGCGCCGATCGTCTCGATGATCTCGTGATGGGTGAGATTCCCGCCGCTGGCGACGTTGTAGAGTTTTTGCGTCCCATGCAACGCGATGTTCACGAGCAGCGGGACGACGTCGTCGATGTTGATGTAGTCCTTCTCGGAATCGAGCGCGGTCTCGAGCTCGATCGTGCCGCGCGTGCGTGCGTCGTTGAGGATGTGTGCGAGGAACGTCGAGCGCACGCCGGCACCGTGGACGTTCGAGAGTCGCGCCACTCTGCCGTTCGGCGATTGCAGCACGATCGATTCGCCCATCAGTTTCGAGAGCGTGTAGAGGTCGTCGGGATCGTTGGGATCGACGGCGATGCGATCGTCTTCGCGTGCGACCTCGCTCCTGTGATGGCGATAGACGCGCGCGGACGAGAGGTAGAGAAACGATTCGAACGTGCAGTGCTGCAGGATTGCTTCGACGCGCGTGACGTGCGCTTCGATGACTTCCTCGCGTCGTGTGCGAAAGTCACCGGTGAAGCCAGCGCAGTCGATTACATGGCCTAAATCATGGCCTGCGAGCGATTCGCCGCGCGCGGGCGTGCGATGCGCGATGCCTTCGCGTTGCAGGTACGTCGTCAAATGCGAGCCGATGAAACCGGCGGCGCCGAGGATCGTGATCATAGGCCGTTGGTCGGGTGATGCAGTTTCGGATTGCGATGCAGCAGCAGCTTCGGACTCACGCCCGGCGTGATGCGAAACAGCGGATCGTTCACGAGATTCGGATCTTTCGTTGCGAGCATGTTGAAGCCGTGCGGCGGTCCTTCGAGATACGCCGTCTCGGGCGGCACGAGCTCGATCGGATGGCCGGAGAGATCGTAATTCGATTGCATGTCGCGAATGGCGAACAATCGATATCCGAATGGCGCCACATACTGGCAGAGATCGGTGTTCATCAATCCATCGGACCAGTCGACGTAGCTGCGATGAATCTCGAACACCAGGTGCGGCGCGTCTGCGCGTGCGAGCTGAGTTTGCGCCCCACGCAACACGTGAAATTCCGCCCCTTCGAGGTCGAGCATGATCAGGCCGAGACGATCGATGGCATTCGCGGCGACGTACGCGTCGATCGTCGTCGTCGGAATGCCGTCGTTGCTCTCGACTGTGCTCGCGAGCGCATCGTGTCCGACGAACGTCAGCTTCGTGTTTGCATCCGACCAGAGCCCGAGCGTGTTCACACGCACGTTCGTGAGGCCGTTGAGTTGCGCGTTGTGCGCGAGCGTCGCGGCCTGTTCTGCATCCGGCTCGAACGCATGACACAGCGCGCGTGAATTGCGCAGGTGATGCGCGAGCAGGATCGCGTGATCGCCAAAGTACGCGCCGCCGACGAGCACATCGGCATCGGTGTTCGCGAGATGCAGCAGCAACTTCGTCGTTTGCGGCTCCCACACGTGATCCGGTTTCGCGGGCGTCGAGAGCACGAAGTCGCGCGCGATCTTCGAGCGATACGGAAACTCGAACACGATGCCGTTGCTCAGTTCCTTGCGAACGGTTGTATTCGCGAAGAGACGATCGATGATCGGGCCCGTCACTTCGTCGCGAATGTTCGTGAATCGATGCTGCGCTTCGCGCGCGAGACATCGCTCGATGATGACGCGATCGCAATCCGGCCAGTGCGCATCACGCTCGCTGATCACTGCAGGCGCGAACGGCCAGTGGATCGCGAGCTTGGCGTCGTTCCAACGCAATCCGCTCGCGAGCTCCGGCACATACGGCGCGGAGATTTGATAGTGCACTTCGGTGTCGTCTTCGAGCGTGAGAAAGCCATGCGCGCAATGCGGCGGGATGAGCAACGCGCGACGGTTGTCCGCGGTCAGCTCGACCGCGAACCAGCGCGCGGTATCGAGATCGACGATGACGTCGTAGATCGCGCCGCGTGTGCAGCGCACGAGCTTTGTTTCTTCGTGCGGCGCGCGTTGGAAGTGCAGCCCGCGCAGCGTTCCTTTGCGTGGATTGAATGAAACGCTCGCTTGTTCGATCGTGAAGTTCAGTTCCGTCTTGTCGAACACGCGCGCGAAGAATCCACGTTCATCGTGCAACGGTTCGAGCTCGATCACGAATGCGCCGTCGATCGGCGTCGCGATGCGTTTCATGGCAACACCTCGACGCTCGGAATCGGCACCACGAATCGTGCGCCCCAGTCGCGTGCGTGCGCGAGTTGCGCCGTGATCTCGTGGCGAAGATTCCACGGAAGGATGAGGATGTAGTCGGGTTTCATCGTGTCGAGGTGCGATGGTGCGTGAATCGGAATGTGCGAGCCGGGGAGGAGCAATCCCTGCTTGTGCGGATTGCGATCGACGGTGAATGCGATGAGCTCCGTCGTGATGCCGCAGCTATTGAGTAAGGTGTTGCCTTTCGCTGGCGCGCCGTACGCCGCGACGCGCTTGCCGTCCGCACGTGCGTCATTGAGGAACGCCAGCAGTGCGGCTTTGCAGCGTTCCACTTCGGTGGAGAAGCCGCGGTACGTCTCGACGTCTTCGAGCCTCGCTTCGCGCGCGAGCAGTGCGGCCACGTTGTCACCGATGCTTGCGCCTTCGTGTTGCGCATAAACCCGCAGCGATCCGCCGTGCGTCGCGAGTTCTTCGACGTCGGTGACGACGAGTCCATGTTGTGCGAAGACGTCGCGAATCACGCGCAGCGAGAAATACGAAAAGTGCTCGTGATAGATCGTGTCGAACTGACGTCCTTCGATCAGTCGCAGCAGATGCGGGACTTCGATGGTGATCGTGCCGCGCGGCGCGAGTGCGATGCGCAGTCCTTCGACGAAATCGTGCAGCTCGGGGACGTGCGCGAGAACGTTGTTCGCGATGAGCAGATCGGCGCGACCCGCGATCTCACGCGCGATGGCCGCGCCGAAGAATCGCGTCCACGTCTCGATGCCATTCGCGCGCGCTGCATCGGCGACGTTCGCGGCGGGCTCGATGCCGAGGTGCGGGATAGCGGCGTCGCGGAAGAACTGGAGGAGATACCCGTCGTTGCTCGCGATTTCGACGACGAACGAACGCGCATCGAGTGCGAGCCGCTCGCGAATCATCGTCGCGTAGTCGCGTGCGTGTGCGAGCGCGGAATCGGAGTACGACGTGAAGTACGCGTAGTCGGTGAAGATCGATTCGCGCGCCGTCACCGCGGGCACCTGCACGAGCAGACACGCATCGCACACGTATGCCACGAGCGGATAACGCGCGTCGGGTTTCTGTGCATCACGCGGATCGACGAACGCGTTTGACAGCGGCTGCTCGCCGAGATCGGCGAACACGATCGAGAGCGGTGCGTTGCAGTTGCGGCACGTCATGCGCGCACGAGCTCCGTGAAACGCGCGAGTTGTGCATCGAGCGTGTCGATGCCTTTGTAGAAATTCGTGGTCCAGGCGATCGCGGTTTCGACGTCGAGCATCGGCCGCCATCCCAGCAGCGTGCGTGCGCGCGTGCTGTCGACCGCGAGTGTCGCGGATTCGTGCGGATGCGAACCGCCGCTCTGCTGCCACGATGCGCCCTCGCCCCAGCGCGCGCATATCGCATCCGCGATCCAGCGCACCGAACGTGCGTCGTGCGCATCGGGTCCGAAGTTGAATGCGTGCGGAAGATCGTCGCGCGTCATCGCGGCCTCGGCGAGCAGCAGGTAGCCGTGCAACGCATCGAGCACGAACTGCCACGGACGCGTGGCGTCGGGATAGCGAAGCTGCGCGGGCGTGCCGTCGCGGAATGCGCGCACGAGATCGGGGATGAGCCGATCGCGCGCGGAATCGCCGCCGCCGATCACATTGCCCGCGCGCACCGTGAATGCGCGAACGTTGAATGAATCGCGATACGCCGCGGTTACGAGCTCCGCGCATGCTTTGCTGCTGGCGTAAGGATCGTGACCGCCGAGCGGATCGTCTTCGACGAACGCATGTGTGTCGCGCGGCGCGTAACTCTTGTCGCTCGTGATGATGATCGCGACGCGCACGCTGTCGACGCCGCGGATCGCTTCGAGCACATTCGCGGTGCCGATGACGTTCGTCGTGTAGGTGCCGATCGGATCGTCATACGACGCGCGCACGAGCGATTGCGCCCCGCCGTGAATCACAATCTCCGCGCGTGATGCGCGAAGTGCATTGCGCAGCGCATCGAGATCGCGCACATCGCCGTGCGTCGAATCGAAATTCCGCGGCAGCGTCTCGAAGAGATTTGGTTGCGTTGGTGGCGCGAGCGCGAAGCCATGCACGCGTGCGCCGAGGCGCGTGAGCCATGCGGTGAGCCACGCGCCTTTGAAGCCGGTGTGGCCGGTGAGAAACACGCGCCGGTCGCGCCAGAGCTCCGGCGTCATTCCCACACTTTCCACGGCGCGCGTCCCGAGGACCACAGCTCTTCGAGATGCAGCTTGTCGCGCATCGTGTCCATCGGATGCCAGAAGCCGTGATGGCGAAACGCGGAGAGTTGTCCGTCGCGTGCGAGCGTTTCGAGCGGCTCGCGCTCCCACCACGTTTCATCGCCGTCGATGCGATCGAGCACGCGCGGCTCGAGCACGAAGAAGCCGCCGTTGATCCATCCGCCATCGCCCGGCGGTTTCTCCGCGAACGCGTGAATCTTGTCGGCCTGGATGTCGACGACGCCGTAGCGTCCTGGTGGCTGCACGGCGGTGAGCGTCGCCGCGGTTTGTTGTTCGCGATGAAACGCGAGCAGCGCGGCGATGTCGACGTTGCTGATGCCGTCGCCGTACGTGAAGCAGAACGTGGAGTCGCCGATGTGCTCGCGCACGCGGCGCAGTCGGCCGCCGGTGGCCGTCGATTCGCCGGTGTCGACGAGCGTCACGGTCCACGGCTCGGATGTGTTCTGGTGCACTTTCAATTCGTTCGTGCGGAGATGGATCGTCACGTCCGACGAATGCAGAAAGTAGTTCGCGAAGTACTCCTTGATCGCGTAGCCCTTGTAGCCGAGACAGATCACGAACTCGTTGATGCCGAAGTGGCTGTAGTGCTTCAGGATGTGCCAGAGAATCGGACGCCCGCCGAGCTCGACCATCGGCTTCGGACGCACGACCGTCTCTTCGCTCAGACGCGTGCCGGCACCACCCGCGAGGATCACCGTTTTCATGCGGTGCGGATGATACGCGTTCACTGCATGCCGATGAGTCTCGCGACGATGGCGATCATCGCGCCGCCTGACACGAGCCACGCGGAGTTGATCTTCCAGCGCAGCAGACAAATCGCGGACGCGACGGCGAGGAGTGCGGTGAGCCAGTCGACGATCGCGGCGCGGCCGAGTTGCCACACGACGCCGGCCATGAGCGCGAGCGCGGCGACGTTCACGCCGTCGAGGAGCGCGCTGACGATCGGAGATTTGCGCATGCGCGGAACGTAGCGATGCGTGGCGGCGACGAAGATGAAGGACGGGACGAAGATCGCGGCGGTGGCGATGAATGCGCCGCGCCAGCTTCCGATGAGATAGCCGACGAATGTCGCGGTGGTGAAGACGGGGCCGGGCGTGAACTGGCCGACGGCGACGGCGTCGAGGAGTTGTTGATCGGTGAGCCAGCCGAGGCGGTCGACGAATTCGGAGCGGAGAAACGCGACGAGCACGTAGCCGCTGCCGTACAGCACCGCGCCAATCTTCAGAAAGATGAGGCCGAGTCGCGTGAGATCGGGTGCGACGGTGGTGGTCAGCAGCAGCGGTAGCACAGGCGGCGATGACGAGAGTCGCGGCATCGCGCGAAGGATCGCGACGAGCACTCCCGCGCCGAAGAGAATCGCGAGCTCGTTGATGCCGAAGAGATAGAGCGTGACCGAGACGATCGCGAGAATCGCGAGCATCGTGTTTTTGATGGCCGTTCGCGCGAGTCCCCAGATCGCTTGCACGACCACGGCGATGATCACGGGCTTGATGCCGTACAACACCCACTCCGCTTCAGGTGTTTTGCCGTACGCGCGATACGCCCACGCGCACGCGAGCACGATGAGTGCAGCGGGAAGAATGAAGAGCAGCCCGCCAATCGCAAGTCCCGCCCAGCCCGCGCGCCGCAAGCTGACGTGAATCACCATCTCGGTCGAGTTCGGACCAGGAATGAGATTCGTGGCGCCGAGAAGATCCATGAATTCTTCATCGGAGAGCCACTGCCGCCGCACGACCACTTCCTCCCGCAACATCGCGATGTGCACGGCCGGACCGCCGAAGGCGGTGAAGCCGAGTTTCAACGCGACGGTGGCGACTTCAAGGAGGGCGGGGGACATGGGGAGATGGTAGTCGGTTGTCGGTTGGTGGTTGTTGGGGGAACGAGGTTGGCGGTTGATGGTTGGCGGTTGACGGTTGAGGCACGAAGGCTTCCCGGTGTAACTCGCGATACGTAACTCCCAACCGCCAACAGCCAGCGCGGCGAGCCGCGCGAACCGCCAACCCCCGTTCCCCCCAACAACCAACAACCACCAACCGACAACCCCAACGTGACCCAGCGCACGCCATCCGGATCGACGTCGCCCCATATTGCCGTCATCGCGACATCGACCTCCCGGCGGGCATCGTGGGGACGCCTGCGTTTATCGAACCTTTCGACTTTGGAGGGCAACATGCGTTTGACATACCGGTTCTCTGTTCTTTTTACGGTTCTGTTTTCCTTCTTCGTATTCGGCGCGCCCGCGCGATTCGTCACCACCAATCGCGCGATCGAATGGACGACGACATCCGATGCGGAGATCGTGCTGTCGTTGCAGCGGCCTGATGGGGAAGTGATCACCGAAACATTCCCCGCGGGTCACGCTCCGATGCTGCGAATGCAAGACCTTGCCGACGGTCTCTATTCGTACGAATTGCGATCCGCGCAGAACGATGTGCAATCGGGATCGTTCACGATCATGAATGGCGCGGTCGTTTCGCCGAACGCGATCGAGCATCGCGCATTGCGACCGTCGACACCCGAAACCGATACGTTCTTCACGGATGATGTCTCCGCACAGGGCGGCGTGTGCGCCGGATTCGATTGCACGAACGCGGAGTCGTATGGATTCGCGTCAGCGAAATTGAAGGAAAACAACACGCGGCTGAAATTCGAAGACACGTCGACGAGCGTCGGCTTTGCATCGACCGATTGGCAGTTGAGCGCGAACGACACCACGAGCGGCGGCGCGAACAAATTCTTCGTCGAAGATCTCACCGCCGCGACCGTGCCGTTTCTCATCGAAGGCGGCACACCGACGAACACGCTTTATGTCGACAGCAACGCACGCGTCGGCATTCGCACGTCGACGCCCGCGCGCGATCTGACGATCGACAATCCCGTACAAGCCGGCATCCGCATGGAACAGAGCGCGTCGCCGTTTCAGGCGTGGGACATCACCGCGAGCGACAATCAATTCACGATTCGCGACGTCAATCACGAGATGAATCCGTTCATCCTCAAGACGTCCGCGCCGAACAACTCCATCCTCGTCGACAGCGCCGGCCGCATCGGCCTCGGCGTCGCCTCACCATCCTTCCAGATTCACCACAGCAGCGGCGCGCGTCTCGATGCGGGCAACTGGGTCAATGCGTCGAGTCGTGCGGTGAAGCAGGACATTCACGATCTCGATGGCGCCGTCGCGATGGACACGCTCAAGGCGCTGCAGCCCGTGACCTTCGAATACAAAGCGAATCCCACGGAGACGAACGTCGGCTTCATTGCCGAAGATGTTCCGGAGCTCGTCGCGACCGCCGATCGCAAAGGTCTTTCGTCGATGGATATCGTCGCGGTGCTCACGAAAGTGATTCAGGAACAGCAGAAGACGATCGACGAACTGCAGACGCGCGTGCAGCGCATCGAACAACAAAATCATTAGGCGACAAAAAGGGGAGGGCTTGTCGCCCTCCCCGGTTCGTGACGTGAGATGTGTGCTCGATTACGGCACAGTGACCGTCACGTCGTCGATGAACACGTTATTGCCATAGGCGCTGATGCCGAGGAAGCCGAGTTGGATGGTGGTGCCCTTGTAGGCCGTCAGATCGATCGTGTGCTGCTTCCAGCCCGTCGAGCCGTCATAACGATTCACCGCCGTGCCCACGTTCGTAAACGACGAGCCGGTCGAGACCTGCAACTGCACGCGATCGGCCGAAGACGAGTAGCCGGTGTCGTGATACATCCAGAACTTCAGCGTCGCGGTCGACGCCGTGCTCGGAATCGCGAAGCCGCTCGTCTGATAGATGCGCGTCTGCGAGCCGCTCGATGCATCGTACGAATTGAACTTCGCGAGATACGAACCGCCGTGCGGAGTCGCGCTCGGCAGCGTGCCGGACGCGTTGAACGTCCAGTTGCCCGCGGTGCCGGACGTATCGACGATTGCCCAACCCGTGCTCGATTCAAATCCGTTCGAGAACAGCGTCGTCGGTCCCGTGCAGCTTGCCGTGAAGTTGATGCCGGTGACGTTCGCGCTCGCGACCGTCACGGACGTGCTCGCGGGAGTGAACGTGCAGCCGCTCTTGCTCGGCGTCACCGTGTACGTGCCGTTCGCGAGACCACTGATCGTGTAGTTGCTCGATGCGTCGCTCGTCGCGCCTTGTGCGCCCGCGGTGATCGTCGCACCCGATGTGCCGGCGTTGCCGGAGATCGAGTACGTCGCCACTGGCGTCGTGATTGTCGCGGTCACGGTGTAGTTACCCGCCGCGTATCCATAAACACCGAGCCACCACGTGCCCGATGCCGGATTCGTCGCCGAGCAGGTTTCATTACCCGATGCCGTGTACGGACGGCAGATGTACGAGCCCGACGTCGGCTTCGACGTGATCTGCGTGTAGATGTCGACGTCGGCGGTTGCAGACGTCGTGGCGAACGTCAGGTTCGTCGCGCCCGATGGAACGCTGATGTAGTAGTACTTCCAGGCGCCTAACGCGACGCTCTGGCCGGTCACGGCGACGCCGCTCGTGAGTTGGATGTCGCCGCTGCCGCACGACGGCGTGAAGTTCGCGGTCACGTTTGCCGACGTGATCGTCACGGAGCTCGACGCAGGCGAGAACGTGCAGCCCGACTTGCTCGGCGTCACGGTGTAGGCGCCGGCGGCGAAGCCGGACATCGAGTAATTGCCCGATGCATCGCTCGTTGTGGATGCGGAGCCCGCGGTGACCGTAGCGCCAGACGTGCCGACGTTGCCGCTGATCGTGTACGTCGGCGTCGTGCAGCTTGCGCTGAAATTGATGCCGGTGACGTTCGCCGAAGTAATCGTCACGGAGCTCGAAGACGGCGTGAACGTGCAGCCGCTCTTGCTCGGCGTCACCGTGTACGTGCCCGCCGCAAGACCGGAGAGCGTGTAGTTGCTCGAGGCATCGCTCGACGTCGATGCGGAGCCCGCGGTCAACGTCGCGCCAGTCGTGCCCGCGTTGCCGGAGATCGAGTACGTCGGTGTCGACGACGTCGTGATCTTCGCGGTCCAGATTTCTTCCTTGGCGTTGTTGCGGCGATCGGTCCACGAGGGGAAGAAAGAGTTGCCGTAACCGGAGAGGCTGTTGTAGTCGCCGAACTGATTGCCGGAATCGGCGCCGCTGATCGTTTCGTCGGTCATCGCGGTCGTGACTTTGACGGCCGGTTCCCACGACACGCCGCCATTGGTCGACAGCTGGTAATAGACGTCGACTTTCTTGCGGCCCGCGTCGGCAACGGTGTCGTAGTAGATCGCGCCGATGTTGCCGTTCGTTTCGTCGACAGCCAGGAACGGATTGAACTGATCATTGAGACCGCTCTGGTTGTTGATCTTCACGCGCGCGCTCCACGTCGCGCCGCCATCGGTCGAGCGTGAGAACCAGATGCGCGTCTTGCACGTCGATGAGGTGCTCGATCCCGGCTCATTCGAGGCGGTCGTGCAACCGGTGTCGCCGGAGAGATCGGCCCAGAGCGCGTAGACGTTGTTCGTCGTGCCGTTGCGATACGCGCCGCCTGAAACGTAAATGAGAATGCGGCGGCTGTTGAACGACGGCACGCCGATGTCGTACGAGTCGTAGGTCGTGACGATCTTCACGGGCGTCGCGTAGCTCGCGCCGCCGTTCGTCGATTTCACGACGTAGATGCCACGCGAGCCGGTGTCGGGATAGAAGCCAAAGAC
>JBQCJC010000300.1:0-9126 GCA_051953135.1 Thermoanaerobaculia bacterium
CTGCTCGCGGAAGTATTTCGTGTTGTCGTGCAGTCGCTGAACGAATGAGTGATCGTTCTCGACGAGATCGAATGCCGCGAGTGAGCCCATCACCACCGCGGGCGGGAGCGTATTCGAGAAGAGGTACGGCCGCGATTTCTGTCGCAGGTACTCGACCAGCACTTTCGGTCCGGTCGTGAAGCCGCCGTGCGACCCGCCGAGGGCTTTGCCGAGAGTGGAGGTGTAGGCGTCGATCTGACCGAACACGCCCAACTCTTCTGCCGTACCGCGACCCGTTTTGCCGAGCACACCGGTGCCGTGCGATTCATCGACGACGAGAAACGCGCCGTACTCGCGCGAGAGCGCGATCAACTCCGGCAGCGGCGCGAGCGAGCCTTCCATCGAGAACACGCCGTCCGTCATCACGACTTTGTTGCGCGCATCCTTCGTCGCTTCGAGCGCGCGGCGGAAATCGGCCATGTCGCGATTCTTGAAGCGCTCCTTGCGCGCTTTCGAAAGACGAATGCCGTCGATGATCGACGCGTGATTCAGCTCGTCAGAGATGATCGCGTCCGGCTCGGTCGCGACGGTTTGAAAGAGCCCTTCATTCGCATTCCAGCACGATCCATAAAGAATCGTGTCCTCGGTCCCGAAGAACTGCGCAATGCGCTCTTCGAGCTCGCGATGAATCGTCTGCGTGCCGCAGATGAAACGCACCGACGCGAGACCGTAACCGTAATCGCGCTCCGCCTTCTCCGCCGCCTCGACGATCGCCGGATGATCGGCAAGGCCAAGGTAATTGTTCGAGGTGAGCATCACCACCTCGCCGATGCCTTCGATCTCCACCATCGCCCCTTGCGGCGATTTGAGCGGCAGCTCGCGCTTGAGCGTACCGGCGGTAGACATGGCGTTGAGTTCTTCGGCGAGGGTGCTGAGAAGCGCGTTCATGTCGCGCTTTATATAACGAGCGATGAAGGATGAGCGATGAGCGATGAAACGTGGTGGCGAGAATCACGCGCGCAGCGCAGACATGACGTCATGACGAACGACGCGACGCTCGCGACGAAGTTCATCACTCATCACTCATCGTTCATCGCTCGTACTCGCGCAACAGCCGCCGAGTCACGACGCCCGCAGCCCCGCAACGCAGCTCACTCGTTGTCGTACTTCAGATCCCGCCGAAAGCAACGCTGCGCTTCCATATCGAACACCACGCACGAATCGATGGGACGCGAATACACGTGCATGCTCACGCCGCGCTCGTTCCACTCCGCGAGGTTGCGAATGCGATGAATGGTCTGCAACTTGTCGACGGTATTCAAGGGACCGCCGGGGATGGCCAGCTCGTTGCCGATGTGCTCCATGTCGATCTTCGTCGCGCCGGCGAGACAATCCATCCCGACGACGTTCTGATTCTCGGGACGATTGCACTCGATCTTGCGATAGTTCTCGACGATGAGCTTGCCCTCGATCATCGTCATCCAGCCGAGCTGTCCGTTGTGCGTGTGCAGCGGCGTGACGGCGCCGATCGGCCAGCAGATCAGCATCACTTCGATCATGTCGTTGCGGAAGATCTTGTTCCGCGTGTGGCGATCCGGAAGCCACTGCTTGTAGCGTTCGAGGTCCTCGGAACGAATCTCGTACGCGACGAGATAGTCGTAAATCTTCTGCTTGGTGATGATCCCCTCGGAGAGTTTGCGAATCCCGTCGGCGAACTCGTCCGCGCCGATGGGCGTGGGCGAATAGATAGGCGTCGGCACAGCGGTGATGTTCTGCATTTCCATGCGCAAACCTCCGAATGACCGGCAATATAACGTCTGCGAGGGGGGCGAGCAATTTCCCAGCCCCGGTCCACGTGGTGTAGCAAAGTGGCGGGCAGGGACAGCATCTGCTAGGCTCCGCGACCGGTTTGAACATGAGCAAGAACATTCAGAACGTTGCGGTGATCGGTGCGCAGTGGGGCGACGAGGGCAAAGGCAAAATCGTCGACCTTCTCTGCGAAGACTTCGACGTGGTGGCGCGTTACCAGGGCGGCCACAACGCGGGCCATACGGTGAAGTTCGAAGACAAACACTTCGCGCTGCGCCTCATCCCTTCCGGCATCGTTCACCCGAACAAGCTCTGCCTCCTCGGCAACGGCATGGTCATCGATCCCGATGCACTGCTCAGCGAGGTCGCGAGTCTCCGCGAAGCCGGCGTCACGATCGAAGACAACCTTCTGATCAGCGACGCCGCGCATTGCATCCTTCCGTATCACAAGGCCCTCGACCTCGCGCGCGAGGAAGCCGCGGGCGAAGCGAAGATCGGCACGACCGGACGCGGCATCGGTCCGGCGTACGAGGGAAAAGTCGGACGCTACGGCATTCGCATCGCGGACCTCGTCGATCCCGACGTCTTGAAGCAGAAGATCGAATTCGCGTGCGCGGAGCGCAACGCGGTGCTCGCTGACGTGTACAAGAAAGACACGTTCGATCCGGTGAAGCTCTACGAGGATTACCTGCGCTACGGCGAAATCCTGGCGAAGCGCATCACAAACGGCACGGTGTGGATCAACGAGCACATTCGCGCGGGCAAGCGCGTGATGTTCGAAGGCGCGCAGGGCATGATGCTCGACATCGATCACGGGACATATCCGTTCGTGACGTCCTCGAGCACGATCGTCGGCGGGGTGTGCTCCGGACTCGGTGTCGCGCCGAAGCACATTCACAAAGTCATCGGCGTGGCGAAGGCGTACACGACGCGCGTCGGCGGCGGCGCGTTCCCGACGGAGCTCGACAACGAGCACGGCGAGCATCTGCGCAGACGCGGCAATGAATTCGGTACGGTGACGGGACGTCCGCGCCGCTGCGGCTGGCTCGATCTGCCCGTGCTGCGCACGGCGTCGATCATCAACGGCATCGACGAGCTCGCGGTGACGAAGCTCGATGTGCTCGACGAGTTCGACGAGATCCAGGTCTGCACGGCGTACAAGGTGCGCGGCAAGTCTTGGTCAACGTTCCCGGCCTTCGCGGTCGCGCATCACGACTATCAGCCGGAGTACCGCACGTTCAAAGGCTGGAAGACGTCGACGGTGGGCATCACGCACTTCGAGGATCTGCCACCGCAGGCGAAGGATTACGTGCGCTTCATCGAGGACGAGACCGAGACGAAGGCCGCGATCATCTCAACGGGACCGAGGCGAGAAGAGACGATCGTGCGGTGAAGGCGGCCGCGTCGCGAGTACGAGCGATGAAGCTCATCGTGATGACGTCATCTCGATGAGCGCGATGCTCGCGATGAACTTCATCGCTCATCGCTCCTCTCTCATCGCTCGCCGAAAGGCTCTACTCGTTCTGTGCGCCGTCGACTTCGCTCGTCGATTCCTGTTCGTCGATCGTGCGGCGCAGGTGCTCGACCAGCGCGTCGCCGGTGAGCGTTTCATCGAGCTTGATCATGCGCACCGGCGTCCACGCGCCGTTCTCGTACACGACGTAACGGAACTGCTGATCCGGCGTGTACAGCACGATGCGGCCGTTGCTGAGGAATGAGCGCACGGGCGCGGCACTCATCGACGCGAGGCCGGCCTTCGGAATGCCACCGCCGCCGACGCGACCAGGACGCCACATGCGCGTCTGCGCTTCGACTTTCTTCGGTTGAATCTTCACGCGCGTGAGCGCGGTCGAGTATTGCGAGCCGAACACGATCTCGACCTCGGACGCATTGGCGCCGCGCGACAACGCCAGCGGCGGATGCAACGCCTCGTACGTGTTGTCCTGATCGAGCTCCGAGGTTCCGCTGCGCACCGCGGCGAGATCGAAGAGATTCTCGACCTGCGTTGAAACGTGCGCGCCGTTCTCGAACGCGACGAGCGCGTACTCCGGCGTCTGTCCGTTTGCGCCGAGCTTCCACCACGCGATATTCACGAGCGTCGTGATCGCCGGCTCCTCGCCTTCGATCGCCTCCGACGCAACGTGCGTCACCGCGATCTGCAGCGCCGCACGTTTCGCCGTTGTACAGCCACTGATCGTCAGCGGCTCGGACCACGTGCCGTCCGCGGACAAGGCCGCGAGACGAATCTCATCGCCCACTTCGTCGTTGCGATGCCACACGACGAAAAGTTGTTTCCCCGCGTCATCCCAAACCAGCCGCGGGTGCGATTCCACCGCCGCGTCGTCGGTACCCGGCACGAGCAGCGTCGTCACCACATCCGCCTTTCGCTGCGTGATCTCGAGCAGCGGAAGATCGCCGTCCGGTGCGATCGAATAGAGCACGTTGGACGGAGTGAGGGCCGTCTGCATCGGCTCCGCGAAAACGGAACCGGCCAGCAGAAGCGCGGCCGCGGCGACGAAGGAGCGAATCATCAGGCTTTCCAGTTAACCACGGAACAGAGATCCACAGCGACAAGAAGCTGTTTCACATTTTTGAATTCAGGGTAAAAGCCGGCGACGACGTCGAAGTGACGATCGGCTTCGGCGTAGCGGTTCGTGCGCACGCAGATCTCGCCGAGGAGATGATGACCGTTGCGCACCTGCCGGCGCGTGACCGCGAGATCGAGCCCGCGCTGTCCATGTATTTCGGCGATGTCATACGCCTCGAGCTCGACGTAGCCGAAGCAGAGATCGAGACATCCCTCGGCGATGAGATCGTCCGCATTGAGATCGTCGATGACCGTTTCGACCATCGCGATGCCGTCTTCGGTATCGCCGCTGACGATCTTCGCGCCGCCGAGGTTGCCGATGACGACGGGACGCAGCGCGAGCACGCGTTCGTCGTGCGGCGCCGTCGCGATGATCTTCAGCGCTTCATCGAATTTCTCGATGCCGTCCTTGAACTGCGATTCCGCGACGTGCGTGACGCCGAGACCATTGAGCACGTTCGCGCGAGCGAGCGGCTCGCCTAACTCGGCGGCGGCGGTGTTGGCGATCTGTCCATAGAACAACGCGCGCTGCCGATCGTTCGCTTCAGAGAAACGACGAAGCAGCGTGTACGCCGCGAGATACACATGACGCGGCGATCTGCGTCGCATCACGATGCCCGGCAATGCACTCACTTCGGCGCCTTCGCGATCGATTGCGATCAACGCTTCCGCTTTACGAATCGTGATCAGCTCGCGCACTTCCTCGGACTCGACGGTAGCGAGAGCGCGGCCATACGCGTCGAGTGCCGCGTCGACTTCGCCCTGCCACATGTGCTGAAGCCCGAGCTCACAAAGCGCGTGAGCGTCCCGGTCGATCTCTCTCATACACAAACCCGCTATTCGGAGAAGTTGCGGGATGATATCCCCAAAGACAGAATTCTGTCTTGTAGTTTCATCACTGATTCGCGTTCACGCCGAGCACGGTATCGATCGTCGTCTGCGAGACCGGGTGATACGTCGGCCGCGCCTTCGCGTAGATCTGTTTTGCGAACGCAAGATCCTCCGGATTTTTCGCGAGTTTCTCGTACAGCGGCTTCAGAAACTTGCGGCGTCCCTGCGTCGTGAGGAAACGCTCGATCGCCGGATACGCGCCCTTGTACTTCGCGTCGATCGATTTCTCGAGCCACGCGCTCAGCACTTCGCTGTTGCCGCTGTCGCTGAAGTGGAACGCGCGATCGAGCTCGCCCATGCGCTCCGGCGTGAGCACCGGCAGCGACTGAACGAAATGCACGCGCTCATGCGACGACCAGGAATTCACCGGAATCGCGCTCGCCGCTCCACCTGCCGCGAATGCTTTCGCCTGTTCTTCGACTTTCGCAAAGGCCTGCGACTGCGGCTTCGGCGCATTCGCCGGCAAGCCAGGACCGTAGATCCACGCGTTGATGTCGACCTTCTGCACGACGTCGGGCAGTTCCGCTTTCAGGATCTCGATGAACTGCGTCGTCGTCATCGACTGGAATGTATGGGACTCAAAGTATTTGCGAAGGAACGCGTCCCAGCGCTCGCGACCCGCGGTCTCTTCGAGCAGACGCAGGAAGTTCGCACCTTTCTCGTAAACCTGATTCGGTGCGTCGTCCGGATCGCGACCCGCGAGATTCACGTAGAGATGCTGATCGGCTTCCGGCAGCGTTTTGAATTCTTCCTGCACTTCGTTGATGCCGAGGAGCCAGAGCATTTCGGAGTAATCACGGCCGTACAACTTCTCGGTGATGCGATGCTCGAAGTACGTCGTGAATCCTTCGTTGAGCCAGAAGTCGCTCCACGTTGCGTTCGTCACGAGATTGCCCGACCACGAATGCGCGAGCTCGTGCGCGATGAGCGAGACGAGCGACTTGTCGCCAGCCAGCACCGTCGGCGTGAGAAACGTGAGCCGCGGATTCTCCATCCCGCCATACGGGAAGCTCGGCGGCAGCACGAGAAGGTCATAGCGTCCCCACCGATACGGTCCGTACAACTCTTCGGCCGCGGCGATCATCTTCGGCGTGTCGCTGAATTCCTTCGCCGCTTTCCCGACGACTTCCGGTTCCGCGTACACACCGCTGCGCTGATCGAACGCGCGGAACTCGAGATCGCCGACCGCAATCGCGAGCAGATACGACGGAATCGGATTCTTCATCGAGAAGTGATAGACGCCATCCGCGCTCTTCTTCTGCGGGTTCTCGGCGCTCATCACCGCCATCAACTCTTTCGGCACATGCAGCGTCGCGTCATACGTGAAACGCACGCCCGGCGTGTCCTGACACGGCACCCACGTGCGCGCGAGGATCGCCTGCGATTGCGACAGCAGGAACGGATGCTTCTTCCCCGCGGTCATCGCGGGCTCGAGCCACTGCAGTGCGCGCGCATTCGGACTCGTCGAGTATTCGATCGCGACTTCTTTCGTGTTCGCATCGATTGGAATCTCGAGCGCGGCACCCTTGATCGAATCGACGGCCGGATCGACATTGCCGAGCGCAAACTTCGCTTCGGTGTTCGCGGGCAGCAGCGTGACTTTGCGAATCGCCAGTCCGTTCGTGTCGAGGATCAGCGAGTTCGCGCCGGTCTGATTCACGATGCGCAGCGTCGCCGTGCCGTCGAGCTGCTTCTTCGCGAAGTCGACGTTGAGGTCGAGCGCGATGTGCTCGACGCGCACTTCGTCGGGATGCGAGTACGAGTGCGGATCGCGCGTCTGCGCCTGCGCTGTTTGCGCGGGCTGCGTCGTCGTGGACGTCTCCGTCGACGGCGCGGGTGCTTCCTGACGGCATGCGATGAACGAGAAGAGCAGGATGGCCAGAAGTCGTCGTGACATTCGTTTTCCAGTTTGCCGCAGGGGCAACACAGCAATCAGTCGAGGCGCGAAGCATAGAATGACCGCGCAGGCCATATGTCGCTGAAACCGGGCTCGAGACTCGGTCCTTACGAGATCGTTACACCGATCGGATCCGGTGGCATGGGTGACGTGTATCGCGCGCGCGACACGCGGCTCGATCGTGACGTGGCCGTGAAGGTGCTGCCGGATCGCATCGCACGCGATGCGGAAGCGCGCATGCGATTCGAGCGCGAAGCGAAAGCGGTCGCGGCTTTGACGCATCCGAACATCCTCGCAATTCACGATTACGGTTCCGAGGATGGACGCACGTACAGCGTCACGGAACTGCTCGAAGGCATCACGCTGCGACAGCGCATTCTCGAAGGTCCGCTGCAATGGCGAAAGGCGGTGGAGATCGGCGCGGCACTCGCGGACGGACTCGCGGCCGCGCACGCGAAGGGAATCATTCATCGCGATCTGAAGCCGGAGAACATCTTTCTCACGAGCGATGGTCGCGTGAAGATTCTCGACTTCGGCATCGCGCAGCTCATCGCCGAGCCGCGCGAAGAAGAGATCGATCCGGCGCTCGCACTGACGGCGCCGATGAAAACGGATCCGCACGCGGTGGTCGGCACCGCGGGGTACATGGCGCCGGAGCAGTTGCGCGGCGAGAAGGTCGACGCGACGACGGACATCTTTTCGCTCGGCGCGCTGCTGTACGAGATGGTCACGGGCAAGGCCGCGTTCATTCGCGGCACGGTGATCGATTCGCTGTCCGCAATTCTCACCGATACGCCGGATGTGTTCGCGGTCTCGGATCGCATGATTCCGTACGAGCTCGCGCGCGTGATTCAGCGATGTCTCGAAAAAAATCGCACGGAGCGATTTCAATCGGCGCGCGATCTGTCGTTCGCATTGCGTGCAATCGGCACGAGCGGCGCGATCACGTTCGAAGCACCGGCGGATCGACGGCGTCGTCGCATCATTCTCAGCGTCGCGCTCGCAGCGCTGGTGCTGGGCGGTCTCGCGGCGATGTTGTTCTTCATCGGCTCGAATCAGCCGATTACGTCGTCGGTGCGATCGATTGCACGACGCGCGACGATTCAGCCGCGCAGTCTCGCCATTCTGCCCTTCGTGAATGCCACCGGCGACGCGGATGCGGAATACCTCTCCGACGGCATTACGGAGACGCTGATCAACACCCTTGCGCAAGTGCCGGGATTGCGACTGATGTCGCGAACGTCTGTCTTTCACTACAAGGACAAGCCCGCGAATCCGGTGAGTGTCGGTCACGAGTTGCGCGTCAGCGCGGTGGTGGTGGGGCGCGTGGAGGAGATCGGCGATCGGCTCGTCGTGTCGGCGGAGCTGATCGATACGTCGGACAACTCGCTGTTGTGGGGCAATCGCTATCAGGCGCAACGCGCGGATCTGTTCAATGTGCAGCAGTCGATTGCATCGGACATCGCGCGGATGTTGCGATTGCAGCTCGGCGGTCGCGAGCAGCAATTGCTGGCGAAGAAGCACACGATCGATCCGCGCGCGTACGAGTTGTATTTGAAGGGTCGCTTTCAGTGGAACAAGCGCGACGCGCAAGGTCTGTACAAGGCGATCGAGTATTTCAATCAGGCGATCGAGATCGATCCGCAATACGCGCTGGCGTACGCGGGCCTCGCCGATTGCTACAACCTGCTCGACATCTGGGCCGGCCTGCCGACGAACGAGACGTTTCCGCGCGCGAAGGCGGCGGCGCAGAAGGCGTTGTCGATCGATGACGGTCTCGCCGAGGCGCATACGTCGCTGGCGTATGCGATTCATACGTACGAGTGGGACTGGCCCGCGGCGGAGCGCGAGTACAAACGCGCAATTGCATTGAATCCCAACTATGCAACCGCGCGTCAGTGGTACGCGGAGTTCCTTACGGCCGTGGGTCGATTCGATGAAGCGGAGGCGCAGGGGAAGAAGG
>JBQCJC010000301.1:0-6099 GCA_051953135.1 Thermoanaerobaculia bacterium
TGCCGGAGGGCTGGGTGCGAATCCCGGTGGCCGTGGCGATGGAGACGAAGTTCGATACGAAGTTTGCGGATCCGCAATACAAGCGACGCGATGGCGATCCGCAGGCGATCCCGATCCTCGTGATCCAGAAGATTCCGAAGAAAGAAGACGCCGCACCAACCGACCTTGGCGCATCGATCGTGATCGGGCGCATGACCTTGCCGCCGGTTGAAATTTCGCTACGCGAGATTGCGGAGAATCTCGCGAACGCCTCGCCGAATGCATTCGAGAGTGTCGTGATCGAGAAGCCGCTCACGGAAACGAAGATCGGCGGCGAACAGGGATTCGTGATCCAGTACCGCTACAACGCGATCAAATCCGACGAGTCGCGCATGGCCGCGCGTACGGCGCTCGCGATGGTGAAGAACGATGCGTACCTGTACGTGATCGGGTACTCGGGACCGGTGAGCGGAGATGAAGATGGGAGCAGCGCGTTCGAGCCGGTGGTGAATTCGATTGAGTTTGCGAAGCGACCGTGAGTGGTTATGCGACCTTCAGGAGTCGCCGCAATTTCTCCACGAGATCCGGCGCCTGAAACGGCTTCACCAGATACTCCTCCGCGCCTAACGCGGCGGCGCGGCGGCGATCCTCTTCCGTCGATTCCGTCGAGATCACCATGATCGGGATCGAACGATAGACCGGGTGATTCTTGAGGAAACTCACCAGCTCGAGACCGTTGATGTCCGGCATGTTGATGTCGGTGAGGATCGCGTCGAATTTGTGATGCGGGAGCGTCTTGAGCGCTTCGAAGCCGCTGGCCGCCTCGACGATCTCGAGGTCGTAGCTCTCCGTTCCGCTTTCGATGATGGTCGTGAGATACGCCCGCATCGAGGTGGAGTCTTCCACTACCAGGATCTTCATATCGTCAGCGCCGCCCCGCCCTCTCCGATGCGAATACCGCGTTGCCGAACGCATATCCGGCCTGCGACAGGAAGATCTCCAGTCCGGTCATGCTGTCGATCGGCGTGCGGTGTTCCGCGTTATCGCCGTAAAGGATACCAATGGCGCGGTTACCGTGCATGATCGGAAGTGCAACGACTTCGGTCGGCAGCAACCCTCCGAGTTTGTCGATCAGCTCCACATTCGCGGGCGTGCGCCGCATTTTTCCGCGATGCGCTTCGCCATGCGACACGACGTCCGCGAGCAGCGACGGCTGATTGCGCGCGATGCGCATGTCGCGAACGCGGCGATCGATTTCACTGGAGCTCGCGCCCTGCTCCGCGACGCCGAAGCCGCCGAGTCCGACGAACTCGTCGTCCGCCGCCATGAAGAGCGCACCACGATCGAGATACTCCGCGGACATGCGAAGAATCGTGGCCGACACTTCGCCGATATCGTTCGGATTCGAAAGCTCGTTGATGAGTTGGCGCAGGAGTCCGAACGATCTCTCGGTCGTCTCTTTCGTCGCGAGCTCGTAGAACTTCTTCCCGGCTTCGATGCCGCCGCCGGTGAGTTGCTCCCACTGATCGAATGAGCGCTGTGCGAACAACACCAGTTCATCCGCAAACAGCGCGAGCTCTTCTTCCGCGAGTCCGGGTTGCAAACGCGCCGGCGTCGGCTTCGTGAGATAGAGATCGGCGCCCGCGCGCAGCAGATCGTGACGGCGGCGCAGATCCGCTTCCGCTTCGATCACGACAACAGGCAGTCGCGGATTCTTGCGCTTCACCTGCTGCATCAAACGCACGGACGATTCGTCATCCGTGAGCTCGAGGAACGTGACGAAGAAACTGTTGGAGCGAAAGAGATCTGTCATCGCGGCGCGCACGTCATCGAGCGAGCCGTACTGAAAAATCTTCACGCCCTGCTTCGTGAACGCGCGGCGCGCGGCCACACGCACGAGAGGGTTGCGCTCGAACAACACGACGTTGCGAAACGCGGCTTCGGGCGATTCGACTTCGAACAATCCGCCCGCGACTTTGAACTGACCGGGATTCGTCGCGGGTGCGCTGCGCGGCTGCGCGGGTTTCAAATCATCGGGGATCTCGAGCGGTGGCGGAGAAGCGACCGGCGTCTCATCGGGAAACGGGATCTCGTCGATCGCCGTGAACTCTTCGCGGCTCGGGAACGGGAGAACGTTATCGGTGGGCGCCGGTGCGGTGCCGGGCAAACGCACGGGCGGCGCGGGAGGCGCGATCGGCTGTCCGAGTCCGAGGTTGAGGGACGCGGGCGTGGTCTCGGCGCTGCTCGTGCCGCGCAACAAAGCCTTGCCGGCTTTCAGCGAGTCTTCGAGACCTTTCAACGGCTTGAGCTTCTCGCCTTCGCCGGTGCCTAGAAGTTTGTTCGGCGCGAAGCCGCCTTCCTTGAAAAGCTGATCGGGCTCGTACTCGAGATCCATCGCCGACATCGAATCGGAGAGGATGAAGTTGAACTCGCCTTCTTTGCTCTGCAACAGCGGCGAGACGACGCTGATGATGCGACGTCGGATCGCATCGGTGAGATCGTCTTTCGAAAGAAGATTCAGCTCGAGCACCGCGGTACCGGCGGCGATGCCTTTCTCCTCCATCTGACGAATCATCGCGGCGTTTTCGCGCGTGATCAGTTCCGCGGCGTGGAGAAAGGTGACGAGATCGGGATGCTCGGGCGAGGCCGCGTTGACGACCAGTCCCTGGCGGAACAAGACGGTGTGGCGGCCGGCATCGTTGATGATCTCGAGCACGCCGGTGCGGCGTGAGAGATACACGATCTGCACGATGTCGGTGAGCGAGAGATCTTCGAGACGCCCGAGGAGACTCATCGTTGTGCTCCGGCCGGGAGCGCGCTACTCGTCGTCTTCGTCATCGTCCTCAGGTGCCGGAGGACGCACACTCTTCTCGCCTCGCCGTTCATCGCCGGCGAGATTGTACCGTTTGAGAATGCCGTCGAGGATGCCGTTGATGAACTGGCTGGACTTCTGCGTCCCGTACTTCTTCGCGATCTCGATGGCCTCGTCGATGATCACCAGCTTCGGCGTGTCGTCCTCGTGCAGAAACTCGTAGACCGACATGCGGATGATGTTGCGATCGACCGCGGCCATGCGCGACAAGCGCCAGTTTTCGGCCTGGTTCTGGATCATTTCGTCGATCTCGTTCACGTGATCGACGGTTCCATGAAAAATCTTCGTCGCGAACTCGCGCGTGTTCGGCTTCGACTTCTGCAACTCTTCGAATGTGGCGATGACCTGCGCCGGCGGATTGCCGGACATGTCGTGCTGAAACAACATCTGCAACGCGAGCTCGCGCGCTTTACGGCGGGCACCCATCAGAAATTCTCCGGTGTGCGAAGCGCGCGCCACAGATTGGCCATCTCGATGGCCGCCAGCGCCGCTTCCCATCCTTTGTTGCTCGTGCCGGCGGAAGAACGAATCTGCGCCTGCTCGAGCGTATTGCAGGTGATTACGCCGAAGGTCACGGGGAACCGCGACTCGACGGCGATACGCGACAAGTCGTTCGTGACCTGCGCGGAGATGAACTCGAAATGCGGTGTGTCGCCGCGAATCAGACAACCGATCGAGATGATCGCGTCGGCGTTCGATTCGGCAACGAGTTTTGAGACGAGCGCCGGAATCTCGAACGCGCCGGGCACGCGGTAAAGCGAGATCGCGTCATCGTCGGCGCCGTGACGGCGCAGACACGTGAGCGCGCCGTCGAGCAATCCCGACACGATCTCGTCGTTGAACCGGCTGGCGACGACGCCGAAGCGAAGTCCGTCAGCAGTGAGGTCTCCTTCGAAAGAACGAGGCATGCGGCGCGGATTCTAGTCGCAAAGACGCTCAGCGGAACGCCGACGTCTCGCATTCACACTCCAATGGAACGAACTATGCTGACCGCGTTCGTTCATGTCTCGCCGTGTCCGCGCGCTCTTCTTCGCCGGCGTACTCACACTCACGATTTCTCTTCACGCAACGGTGCCGAGCGGCTTCAGCGATGTCGCCGTGACGTCGGTGAGCGCACCCACGTCGATGGCGTTCACGCCCGATGGTCGGCTACTGATCACGCAGCAAACGGGATCGCTGCGCGTGTACTCGGGCGGAGCGTTGCTCGCAACACCGGCCATCACGTTCGCCTCCACCTCTCTTTGCACCAACTCCGAGCAAGGTCTCCTCGGCATCGCGATCGATCCCGCATTCGCATCCAACGGTTTCGTCTATCTCTATCGCACGTTCAAGAAGAGCAGCGGCACATGCGTGAATCGCGTCGCGCGTTTCACGATGAGCGGCAACACCGTGAACGCGGCGACCGAGCTCGTGCTCGTCGACAACATTCCATCCCCTGCCGGAAACCATAACGGCGGCGATCTGCAGTTCGGCAAGGACGGCTATCTGTACATCTCGATCGGCGACGGCGGTTGCGATTACAACGGCGGCGGTTGCGCCGGTTCGAACGATGCCTCCCGCGATCAGAACGTTCTCCTCGGCAAGGTGCTCCGCATCACGACCACCGGCGGGATTCCGGCGACGAATCCGTTTCAGGGAGGCGACAGCGCGCGCTGCAACGTGAACGGATCGACGACCGCGGCGAAATGTCAGGAGACGTTCGCGTGGGGACTGCGCAATCCGTTTCGCATCGCGATGGATCCGAACGCATCTGCGACACGACTGTTCATCAATGATGTCGGCCAAGGCGCGTACGAAGAGATCGACGTCGCGCAAGCGGGTGGCGATTACGGCTGGAATTGCCGCGAAGGCGCGCACACGAACAGCACGACGGGACTGTGCAATCCGGCACCGGCGAACATGATCGATCCGGTGTTCGAGTATTCGCATGGCGGCAACGTGCCGGGAACGAGCATCGGCGGTTGCGGCTCGATCACAGGCGGCGCATTCGTGCCGAATGGTTTGTGGCCGGGCTTCGACAACACGTATCTGTTCAGCGACTACAACTGCGGCGCGATCTTCACACTCTCGTCGTCATTCGCCGCATCATCGTTCGCGACGGCGTTAGGCAGCAGCAGCGCGGTGCATTTGCTGTTCGGACCGTGGGGCTCGTCGCAAGCGCTGTACTACACCACGTACGCGGGCGGCGGCGCGGTGCGGCGGATTCAGTACAACAATCCCGCGGGCAACAATCCGCCGATCGCGGTTGCGAGCGCATCGCCGACAACGGGTGCCGCGCCACTCACGGTGACGCTCAGCGGCGCGGGCAGCAGCGATCCCGATAACGGCAACACGCTGACGTACTTCTGGACGTTCGGCGACGGCACGCCTGAAACATCCACGACATCGACGACGATTCAACACACGTACGCGACTGGCACGTACATCGCGTCGCTGCGCGTGCGCGACAACAACTTCGCGTTCTCCTCGCCCGACACGGTGACGATCGTCTCCGGCAATACGCCGCCATCACCAACGATCACATCTCCTGCCGCGGGTGCGTTGTTCTCGGTCGGACAAAGCGTAACGCTTACCGGCAGTGCGACAGATGCGGAGGATGGAACGCTGCCCGCATCGTCATTGAGTTGGACGCTCCTCCAACATCACGACGCCCACACGCATCCCTTCCTCGGGCCCACGACCGGCAACAACATCAACTTCACGGCACCCGCGCCCGAAGATCTCGCCGCCGCACAGACGTCGTATCTCGAGATTCGATTGACGGCGACCGATTCGGCGGGCGTGTCCTCGACCGTGACGCGCAACTTCGATCCGCGCAAAGTCACGCTGACATTCGACACGTTTCCGAGTCGCATGATCGTGCGCGTGAACAACGTCGATTTCAGAACACCAGCGAACATCACTTCATGGGCAAATTGGCAAATGCCGATATTCGCATCAAGTCAAGTGTTGTTCGGCGCGGATTACACGTTCACCTCATGGAGTGATGGTGGTGCGCAAACGCACACGATCACGACGCCGTCGAGTGCAACGTCGTACCTCGCGCAATTCACGCCAGGTGCGGGAACGGACTATCACGTCGTGACGCCATGTCGTGCGGTCGATACGCGCGGCGGGACCGCGATGACGGACGGCACGCGCACGTTCGCGATGACGAATCGCTGCGGCGTGCCGAGCACCGCAAGCGCACTGGCGATGATCATAACGGCGGTGTCGCCGAGCACGAACGGCTACTTCGAGATCTATCC
>JBQCJC010000302.1:0-2459 GCA_051953135.1 Thermoanaerobaculia bacterium
AGCGATTGAAGTCATTCACGTACAGCGATCCGAGGTAGACCTGCAGCGTTTCGAAGACATCGGTGAGATTCACGCCGTACGTTTTCGCGCGCTCGCGATCGACGTCCGCATCGATCTGCGGAACGCTGACCTGGAAAGACGAGAACAATCCCGCGAGCTCTTTCTGACTGCGACCTTCATTGAGCGCGTTCTGCACTTGCGTGTAGAGCTCTTCGAAGCCCGCGCCGTCGCGATCCTGCACGAAGAGCTTGAAGCCGCCGACGCTGCCAAGACCTTGCACGGGTGGTGGCGGGAAGATCGCGACGAATGCTTCCTGAATCCCCGCGTACTTCGTATTCAGGTCCTGCACGATCGCACCCGCGCTCATGTTCGCGCCTTTGCGCTCCTCGGGCGGCTTGAGCGTCACGAACACGATGCCGGCGTTCGACGAGTTCACGAAGCCGTTGATCGACAGACCGGGAAACGCGATCGCGTTCGCAACACCAGGATGCTGTTTCGCGATGTCCGACATCTTCCGAATCACACCCTCGGTGCGATCCAGCGTCGACGCGTCTGGAAGCTGCGCGAACGCGACGAGATAGTTCTTGTCCTGCGCCGGCACGAAGCCGCTCGGAACAGATTTGATCCCAACATATGTGAGCCCAACTAATCCCGCGTACAGGATCAGCGCCGCAACGGACACGCGCAGCACGCGCGACACGCCGCTCGCGTAGCCGTGCGACATCTTCGAGAACGCTCTGTTGAACAGCTTGAAGAAACGTCCGAAGAGAAAATCCGCGGCGCGCTGCAGGCGATCGCGCGGCGCGCCGTGGGGGAGGAGAAGTCGGGAGGCCAGGGCGGGGGAGAGGGTGAGGGAGTTGATCGCCGAGATGACGGTGGAGATTGCAATCGTGAGCGCGAACTGGCGATAGAACTGGCCAGTCAGACCGCTGATGAATGCCGTAGGGATGAACACCGCGCACAACACCAGCGCGATGGCGATGATCGGTCCGGAGACTTCCTTCATCGCCTGACGCGTCGCGGCCATCGGATCGAGACCGAGCTCGATGTGCCGCTCGACGTTCTCGACGACGACGATCGCGTCATCGACGACGATGCCGATCGCGAGCACGAGTCCGAACAGGGAGAGCGTGTTCAACGAGAAGCCGAGACCGAGCATCACCGCGAACGTGCCGATGAGTGAGACCGGCACCGCGACGAGCGGGATGATCGACGCGCGCCACGTCTGCAGGAAGATCATCACGACGATGACGACGAGGATCAGCGCTTCGAACAGCGTGTGCACGACGGCGTCGATCGACTGACGCACGAAGATCGTCGGGTCGTACACGATCTCGTACTTCACGCCGTCGGGAAACGACTTCTGCAGACGATCCATCGTCTCGCGCACCTGCGATGACGCTTCGAGCGCGTTCGTGCCGGGACGCTGGAAGATGCCGATGGCCACGGCCTGCTTGTTGTCGAGCAGCGAGCGCATCGAATAGAGGTTTGCGCCAAGCTCCACGCGACCGACATCCTTGATTCGCGTGATCTGTCCTTCCGGAGTGGCGCGCACGACGATGTTCCCGAATTCCTCCTCGTTGGCGAGACGTCCTCGCGCATTGATGGAGAGCTGGAACTGCGTATTCGAGGGAGCGGGCGGTGCGCCGAGGACGCCGGCGGCGACTTGCAGGTTCTGCTCGCGGATCGCGCGCACGACGTCCGTTGCGGTGAGCTGACGCGCGGCGAGACGATCGGGATCGAGCCACACGCGCATCGAATACTCGCCCGCGCCGAACACCTGCACCGCGCCGACGCCATTGATGCGCGCGAGCTCGTCTTTCACGCGGAGATGCGCGAAATTCGAGAGGTACAGCATGTCGTAGCGATCGTCGGGCGAGACGAGGTGTACGACCATGATGAAGTCGGGCGACGCTTTCTCCGTGACGACGCCGATGCGCTGCACCTCGGCCGGCAATCGCGGCAACGCCTGCGCGACGCGGTTCTGCACCTGCACCTGCGCGTTGTCGAGATCCGTGCCGACCGCAAATGTAACCGTGAGTGTTACACGTCCGTCCGCGGTCGACTGCGAGTACATGTACAACATCCCCTCGACGCCGTTCAGCGCCTGTTCGAGAGGACCAGCGACGGATTCCGCGATGACTTTCGGATTCGCGCCGGGATACGCGGCGTGTACGACGACCGTCGGAGGCGCGACGCTCGGATATTCACTGATCGGAAGCTGGAAGAGCGCGATGCCGCCCGCGATGACGATGAGCAATGACAGCACCGCCGCGAAGATCGGGCGGGTGATGAAGAACTGGGAGAGTTTCATCGAGCACCAGCCTGCGGAGCGCGAGATTTACGAACCGGAGCGCGGGCGGCCCCCCCGGCCGACCCCGGCCCGTCCCCCCCGCCCGCAAAACCGGGCGCGTGGGGCGGGGGCCGCCGCCCCGCCCCCCCGGGCGACCCCCGCCCGC
>JBQCJC010000303.1:0-8624 GCA_051953135.1 Thermoanaerobaculia bacterium
GGCGGCGATCTCGCCGTCGAGTCGCTGCTCGTCTACTTCACCGGCGGACGCGATTCGCCGTTCTCGTTTATCTACCTTGTTTCGATCATCACCGCGGCGATGTTGTTGTATCGACGCGGCGGATTACTCACCGCGTCGGGCGCATCGATTCTCTACGGCGTGCTCGTCGATCTCATGTACTACAACGTCATTCCGACGCCGGAGCAGGCGCTCTTCTCCGCGACGAACTGGACCTCCTCGCGCGTCTACTTCAACATGGCCGCGAACTTCTCCGGCTTCTACGCGACCGCGTTGCTCACGTCGTATCTCTCCGAGCAACTCAAGCGCACGTCGCGCGAGCTCGATGCGAATCGCCAGAACCTCGCTGAATTACGTGCGCTCAATCAAAACGTCGTCGAGTCGATTCCGTCCGGGCTGATCACGCTCTCCTCATTCGGTACCGCATCGTTCGTGAATCCCGCGGGGTCCGAGATTCTTCAACGCGATCCATCCGAGATCCTCGGGCGTCATGTCACGGAGCTCGGCTTCTTCACGATCGAGGGCTGGAACAAAACGCGTGAAGAGCTGGCGATTGGCGTCGTTGTTAGGCGCGAGCTCGACCCCTTCGCCGCGGGCGAACATCAGCGCGTGATCGGATTCGCTGTCAGTCCGCTGAGCACACTCGAAGGTCAGTCCGCCGGCTACACCGTGATCTTTCAGGACCTCACCGAGATGAAGAAACTCGAATCCGAGGTGCGATTGAAGGATCGCATGGCGGCGGTGGGTGAGCTCAGCGCGGGAATCGCCCACGAGATTCGCAATCCGCTCGCGGCGATCGCGGGCTCCGTGCAGGTGTTGAAGAATTCGAAATCGCTCACGCCGCAGGAGCAGCGATTGATGTCGATCGTGCTCAAGGAATCGGAGCGGCTGAATAAATCGATCTCCGATTTCCTGCGCTTCGTTCGGCCGCAGGAAAAGCACGCGGTGGACTTCGACGTCGCCGTGAGTCTCGCCGAAACGCTCGATCTCCTGCAGAACTCTCCCGAGCTCCAGCAGGAGCACGCGATCATTCGCGACATCACGCCGCCGTCGTACTTCATCGTCGGCGATCCCGATCAGATTCGACAGGTGTTCTGGAACATCGCGCGCAACGCGGTGCAGGCGATGCCGCGCGGTGGCACGCTCACGGTGCGTACGACGATCGAAGATCGCTCGTATCGCATCGTCTTTGCGGACAGCGGTCGCGGCATGTCCGCCGCGGATCTGCAGCGTCTCTTCCAGCCATTTCGTACGAACTTTCCCTCGGGAACCGGCCTCGGGATGGCGATCTCGTATCGCATCATCCAGGAGCACGGCGGCCGTATCGACGTGATGTCGCAGGAAGGCGAAGGCACGTCGATTTCGATCTCGCTGCCCGCGAATGCGCGGTCGCTGAGCAACGCGCGCGCTCTTACGTTCTGAAGGTAGACTGCGCGCAGTGACCGACGACCGCATCCTCGCCGCGACGCCCGATCCGGACGACCTGCAAACCGAGCTCTCTCTTCGCCCGAAGTTCCTGCGCGAGTACATCGGCCAGCAGAAGGTCAAAGCGAATCTCGAGATCTCGTTGACGGCGGCGCGCAAACGTGGCGAAGCGCTCGATCACGTACTGCTGTTCGGTCCTCCCGGACTCGGCAAGACGACGCTCGCGAACATCGTCGCAAACGAGATGAACGCGAGTCTGCGCACGACCTCCGGTCCCGCGCTCGAGAAGGCCGGCGATCTCGTCGCGATCGTCACGAATCTCGAAGCGGGCGACGTGTTGTTCATCGACGAGATTCATCGTCTGCCCGCGATCGTCGAGGAAGTGTTGTACTCGGCGATGGAAGACTTTCACGTCGACGTCGTGATCGGACAGGGCCCGGCGGCGCGCACGCTGAAAGTCGAGTTGCCGCGATTCACGCTCGTCGGCACCACGACGCGCGCGGGGCTGCTTACCGCGCCGTTGCGCGCACGCTTCGGCATCGAGCATCGGCTCGATTTCTACGACGTCGATTCACTCACGATCATCGTGCGTCGCTCGTCCGACATTCTCGGTATCCCGATCGACAAAGAGGCCGCGGTCGAGATCGCGCGACGTGCGCGCGGCACACCGCGTATCGCAAACCGTCTGCTGCGCCGCGTGCGCGACTTTGCGGAAGTGCGCCACGAAGGCAGTGTGGATGTCGCGATTGCCCGAGAGGCGTTGAGCATGCTGGAAGTCGATGAGTACGGACTCGACGAGATCGATCGCAAGTTGCTCACGACGATCATCGAACGATTCGGCGGCGGTCCTGTTGGATTGAACGCGCTCGCATCATCGGTCGGCGAGGATCGCGGCACGATCGAAGACTTGTACGAGCCGTATCTGATTCAGATCGGGTTCATGCAACGCACGCCGCGCGGCCGCGTCGTCGGCCGCATCGCGTTCCAGCACCTCGGCTATCCGCTCAGCGCCGCGCGCAATCAACGCGAGTTGTTTTGATCGCGATCACCATTGCGGCGTGATCGTCGTGATCATCTGCGTGTCGTTGTTCGTCACCGCGATGAACGCCCAGATCGACGTCGTTGGCTGCGAGATGCGCACGCGCACGGTGCCGACGTTCGTTGGGAAATTCGTGAACGTCGCGATCGCGGGCTCGAAGATGTTCGATCCCGCGTTCAGATCGAGTGCGGTTTCGACAGTTGCGATGCGATCGCTTTCGATTCGAATGACGACGCGTGCGGGCGCCGCGGCGTAGATGCGCAGCGCGTTGCGGAACCGCGGATCGGTCGGCACATCGAGCCGCATGATGTCGTTCGCGAAGTTGTTCGCGCGCACGATCGGCAATTCCGTTCCAAAGTTTTGTGATGAGCGCGAACGATCGTAGACGCGCAGATGCATCGCGACGTTGTCGATCTCGGTCTTCGCGATGTACACGAAGCGTCCCGGATTGCCGTTGAGTTTCACGTCCGTCGAATCGATCTCCGGACCTTGCTTCGTCAGTTGCACGGGCAAATCCGGCAATGGGATCGGCGGACAAATGAACGCGCAGCCGAACTGCAACCCGTTGAGCGTCGCCGATTCGCCGCGTTGCAGATACGCGCTGAATCGCGTGATGAATTCGGAGTTGAACTGACCGCGCGTCGCCGGAATGAAGATCGGCAGCAGCACGCGCTCGAGCTCCGTCGGCACATCACCGACGTACGTGAACGTGAGCCTCGTCGCGAGAAACGTTCCGTTGAGCGAAACGATGTCGACGTCCACGGGACCGGGTAAATGCTTCGGTGTGATCGCGACGAGCGTCGTCGCATCGACGCGATTCGTCAACGCGCCTGCGCCGCCGAACAACACGCCATACCCAGGCGCGGGGAACGATCCTTTGATCGTCACTTCCGTTCCGCCCGACGCTGGTCCTGATGCGGGCGTGATCGTGTAGTCCTGCGCGAACAGCGGAAGCGTGAGCAGCGTCGCCACGCAGAGAATCGCGAAGCCGTAGCGTCTCATGACGCAACAACGTAGCGCTCAGTCGTGCAGGTGCGCTAGTGCGCGGCCTCAATCTTTTCGGAAATGTGCGCCGATCGAGCGCGGATTGCGAATCGCCGCCGCGGCAACGATCGACGCCATCTGCTGCCCGTGAAACAACTCCACGATCGATTTGCTGATCATCGACTCGTGGTAGTACTTCGTCAGGCGGGAGCCGAGGTGTTGCATGTCGGCGAGAGCGCGCTTGAGACGCTCGTACGTGCGCACGATTCCCACGTAGTTCCACATCGTGTGCTGGATGATCGTCCAGTCCTGCAGGATGAGCGCGGGATCCTCGAGATTCTCTTTGCCCGGCGGCTGCCAGTCCGGAACGGACGAGAGGAAGCCATCCGGAATCGAGCCGCTTCCCGGCGGCAGCGACGAGAACGCGCGATGCACCGACGGCGATGCCGACGATGCGGGTGCCTGCAATCGCTCGCGAATCGATTGCGCCGCGTAGTAACCCCACGTCAGACCTTCGAGCAACGACGTCGATGCCAGTCGATTCGCGCCGTGCAATCCCGAGCATGACGTTTCGCCGATTGCAAACAAACGACTGAGCGTCGTCTGTCCCGATGTGTTCACGAGCACGCCGCCGCAGAAGTAATGCGCCGCGGGCACGACCGGAATCGGATCCTTCGCGATGTCGACGCCGATCGCCGCACACGCCGCGCCGATGTTCGGAAAGCGTTCGTGAATCGGTTGATGTCCGTTGTAGAAATTCGCGAGATCGAGATAGACGAATTCGTCTTTGTTGCGCGTCATCTCCTCGAGGATCGCGCGTGCCACGACATCGCGCGGCGCGAGGTCCTTCAACTCCGGCGAATACTTTTCCATGAAGTACTCGCCGCGTTGATTGCGCAACCGCGCACCCTCACCACGTAGCGCCTCGGAGATGAGGAAGTGATTCGCCTTCTTGTCCGCGAGCGCAGTCGGGTGAAACTGCACGTACTCCGCGTTCATGATGCGCGCGCCCGCGCGATGCGCCATCACCACGCCGTCGCCGATCGCGTTCTTCGTGTTCGTCGTGTGGAGATACATCTGCCCGATGCCGCCGGTGGCCAGCACGGTGAAATCCGCGAAGATCGTGTAGACGTCGTTCGTGCGATTGTCGAGCAGATACGCGCCCGCGCATTCGTTTGTCAGGCGATAGCGCACCTGAATGTCGAGCGGATGGTGATACGTGGTGAGCAGATCGATCGCGGTGACGTCCGTGGCAAGCGTGATGTTCGGCTCGCTCTTCACGCGATTGAGCAGCGACGTTTCGATCGCGCGTCCTGTCGCATCGCCCGCGTGAATGATGCGCGATATGGAGTGTGCGCCTTCCTGCGTGAGATCGAGCTCGCCTTCGAGCGTCGTGGAGAACGGAACGTGAATGTCATCGAGCAGCAGTTGCTTGACGACGCGCGGTCCTTCCTCCGCGAGAAAATTCACCGCGGTCTCGTTCGAGATGCCTGCGCCCGCGCGCACGATGTCCGCGACGAGTTTCTCGGGCGAGTCTCCTTCGCCCTGATAAATGATTCCGCCCTGCGCCCACGACGTGTTGCAGTCCGCGGGGTCGGTCGCTTTCGTCACGAGCAGCACGCGAATGCCAGCGCCCGCGAGCGCGCATGCAGTGGTGAGTCCCGCGATGCCGGTACCGATCACGAGGACGGGGTAGTGAGCGCGATTCTCCAGCTTGGGCACGCGACGCGATTGTATGCGATGAGCGGCGGGACGCTCGTTGCACCCGCCGCTCTCGCATTCCTCACTAGAACACCGCGAAGCCGACGGCCTTCGACGTGTGGAAGCCGTACGTTCCGCTGTTCAGAATCGTGCGATCCCACGCGTTCAGCATCACCGTGTAACCACACGGATCGATGCTGCCCGCATTCGCGATCGTCCAGCGTCCGTTCGGGCCCGGCAGACTTCCGTCATCGCCCTGATCCGCGAGCGACGTGCATGCGCGAATGTTCGTCACCACGCCGTTGATCTTTGTGGCCGCGCCGTTCAGATGTCCGGCGGGTTGCAGATCGAGCGTGTAGTGGCCGAAGAAATCGTGAATGACTTTCACGCGCCCGTCGATCACTGCTTCGAGATTCAGCACGGCTGGTGGTGCAGGCTTCTTGTACAGCTTGCAGTCGCCGCCCTGAATGCAGATGTCCACGTCGAACGCGGAGTTGATCGACGGACCGATGCCCGTGAACGTCGTGAAGCCTTTGTTGTTCACGACGATCGTGACGATCTCTTCGCCGACGATCGGCGGACTCGGAAGCGTGACGTCGCCGTCCGTGTACTGCAGACGAATTTCGTACGTGCCCTGCTCCGCCGCGCCAGTGTTCCAGACGCCGAGGAGCGCGGTGCGCTCGAGAATCGGGAACGGTGCGATCGGATTCTCGAGATACGGCCGCCATCCGTTCGAATTCGCATGCACCACCACGAACTCTTTCGGATAGAGCGGATCGCTCGGCAGTGGATGCATCAACTCGATCTGCACATCGTTCGTGAGCGGAACCCACGGAATCGAGCCCACTTTGCGCACTTCGAGTCGGTAATGCACGGTGCCTGGAGCGCCAGTGCCGTAGATGCGGCCGCCGACGCGAATCGCGCCGCCCCACGGACGATACGACCATGCGCCGGGTGCGCCCGGATACGCGAGATGCGTTCCGCTGTCGATGTTCTCCATCGTCACGTTGCCGATGTCGTAGAGCAGATGCACGATGCCTTTGCCCGCTTTGCCCGGACGCAGTTGCACGAGCACGTCGACGCGATTGCCCCACGTGTTGAGATCCCACGGATCGGTCGTCGACGGAAGGCTCGACCACGAGAGCACCGCACGAATGCGAATCACGTTGACGTTCGTGCATTGCTTGAGATGCTGCAGGATCTTGTCGGTCGAGAGCTGCACCGCGTAATCGATCGGCTGATCGTGCGGCACGTCGTGCACTTCGACGCTCGTGGTGCCGAGATACTCGAACGCGCCGCTGTTGTTCCAGTCCGCCCAGAACGCAACGTGCTCCTGCGATCCGTGTTCGCACAACGAGCCGCTGTAGCCGAGCGATTTCTTCATGCGCACGACGGCGCCGAGCGTGTCGCGCGCGGGATTGAGACCGACGCATGTCAGCTCTTCGTAATCGACATTCGCTTTGTTGTTGAGAAAGTCGAGCAGCTTGGCGATATCGATCTTGAGCGCGCTCAACACCGGCTCGGTCTTGCTCGCGTTGATCAGTACCTGCGGCGCGGCCTGCTTGAGCATCATCGGCTGCAGTGCCGTGAACGCGAGCCGGTTCTCCGCTTTCGCCGCGCGATACGGCTCGATCATCGTGACGAGATCCGCCGCGGTCGGTTTGAATTTGAGGAACGTTGCGGGACCGAGCGAGGACGCGAGATCGGGTGTGAGCACGCCGGCCTTCACGGCATCGATCGGAATGAAGCCGAGACGCGGCTTGAGCTGAATGCGAGTATCGACTCGATTGCCGAACACTGGTGTGCCGTTCGGATCCGCCGGCGGCAATGTGTTCCACGACAGAATCGCGCGGACTTTCGGCAGCACGGGTGTTCCGCAGCGCTTACGATGCGGATCGGCGTTGAGCGGCAGTTGCACGAGATAGCGCAACGGATGCTGCGGTCCCGGATCATCGTCCGCGATGTCGTGAACCTGCACCGTCGCGATGCCTTCGTCCTGCCATCCGGCGCCGTCTTCGTAATCGACGAAGAAGCGCACGAACTCCGTCGAGCCCGCGGTGCAGAGACCGCCGCTGTATCCGGTCGAGCGTTTGATGGTGATCGTTGCTTCGAGCAGCGAGAGCTCGGGGTTGTAGCCGACGCATCCGAGCTCTTCCCAGAGCGTGATGCCGTTGCCGATCTCGAGACCGCTGAACGAGGAGATTGCGAGAACCTGCTGTCGTCCCGCGAGCACTTTCGCGGGCACGCGGTCCGTTGCGATGGCCGCGATGTTGACGAGTTGTTTGGCGTCTTTGGTCGCCATGAGAGAGACCCTTCTTTCCCCCGCGTCGCGCAAACGCGAGTCAGGCACCGGTGTCTGCTCTCGTAGTGAAGGATGGATGGGCGAGCGTTACAACGCGCTCCGAATCATCACGCCGCCGGCTGTGCGAATCCCGTGATCACATAAGACCCTGATTTCAGGTCCTTCTTGATTTTGATGATGTTGTTTTCCTGCGCATCTTCGAGAAGATCGCTGAAGGTGTTGTAGCCGTAGTACTCCTCGTTGAACGTCGGCTTCTTGCGCTGCATCGTCTGCTTGACCATCGAGCCCCAGAGAATTTCTTTGTTCTCGCGCATGAGCGCTTTGATGGAGTCGATGAGCAGCTTGAACACTTCGGCTTTCTTCTTGTCCTGGAACGCGACCGTCGGCGCTTTTTGCACGCCGCGCACGAGATCCTCGTAGAAGATGAACTCGTCGCAGTTGTCGATCAGCAGATCGCTCGACGAGTTCTTCACGCCGCAGCCGATGACGTACTTGTCGTTCTCTTTCAGCTTGGAAACGAGCGGCGAGAAATCGGAATCGCCCGATGCGATGACGAAGAGATCGATGTGCTCTTTCGACCAGCACATGTCCATCGCATCGACCGCGAGACGAATGTCCGCGGAGTTCTTGCCCGAATAGCCGCGGCCCGGAATCTCGATCAGCTCGATCGCCGCTTCGTGCAGCTCGCGTTTGTAATCGGGAAACTTGTCCCAGTCCGAGTAGGCGCGCTTGACGACGATCTTTCCTTTTTCGAGAAGGCGTTCGAGCAGGAGGTTGATCTCGAACTTCTTGTACTTCGCTTCGATCACGCCGATGGCGATGTTTTCGAAGTCGATGAAGAGGGCGATGCGTCGTTCGCTGAGGCGTGTGGTGGGTGCGGAGCCGTAGTCGTCGTCGTTGTCGTAAGCAGGCTTGCGAGGCACGACGAGAGTCTACCAGTACACTACGCGCCGTGAAGCGCTTCCTGACGCTGGCTCGGCCATTCACGCTGCTGCCACCACTCCTCGGCATCATCTCCGGCGCGATCTGCGCGTGGGGCTCCGCACACAATCCCGACCCGTCGCGCGCCGTGACGTTGTCCGTGATTCTGACCGTTGCGCTCGGCTCGATCTGCGCCGCATTTCTCAACGCCGCGAACAACACGCTCAATCAGAT